>VXPN01000554.1 GCA_009839535.1 Boseongicola sp. SB0662_bin_57
ACGGGATCCTGGTGACAGCCCCGAAGAGACCTGCCGGATTGAGGCCCCGTGCACCTGCATCCGCCCGGCCCACCAGGCGTCGCAAGATCCCGCCGAGAGCGCGATGTCGTGCACCGATCTTGCGAGACCGCATCCAACACGAAGGCGCGGCAAGCCCTCACGCGCCATCGCTGCCTCGCTCCCGCGCAGATCGAGGCGCCGGGTGTCCGGGACGCTGTCGACTCCCTGGACCTCCTGCCCTGTCCGGTCCTGTCGCGGCTGGCGCCGATGGCGACGGAATTCCGCGATGACCGTCTGGGCGGGCATGTTCGCCATGGTTGCCACGGTCTGGCCATTGACGAGAATAGCACTGCCTGTTCGCCGATCCCGTGGAATCGCGGCGACGACTGGCGCGGGAGGCTGGAGCCAGCCTGGTTTCCGGGCACACATGGCGATGTCGGTGGCGAGATTCGCATGGCCCGGCGGCATGGCCGCCGTCGAATGCCCCGCTGAACCGGATGCTCGGCCACGCCGTCCGCCATGGTCTTCCGTTGCCCGGCGATTGGGGCGAACGATTCCCGGAGGGCGCCGGTGCACCGATGCCGGGCGCCCGGCGTGGACCCGGGACTTTCTTCCTGCCGCGCGCGCCGCGACGGGTCGACAAGGCCGACGGAGAGCTGCTGCACCTGTCGATTCGCGAGCGCATGGCCACCGATCCGCGCTATCGCCCGATCGGCCGGATGCAGGGGCCGGAATCGTGCAATCAGCCCGGTTCTCTCAGCCAGCCATCGGCGAAGGTGACGCCCTCGCAGCCGGAGAATCGGGCGATGCGGGTGATCTCCGCCTCGATCCGATCCAGCCGGCCGCGGCTGGGGCGGACCCCTGCTTCGGGCCAGTAGGCTGTGACGGCGAGCATTTGCGGCGTGCCTGTGCGCTTCATGTCGATGCGCCCGATCAGGCGGTCGCGCTCGATGACAGGGAATACGTAATAGCCATAGCGGCGACGGGCAGACGGGACGAAGATCTCGATCCGGAAGTGGAACCCGAACAGCCGTTCGGCACGGTTTCTGTTCCGGAGCGCGGGATCGAACGGGCTGAGAATCCGCACGCCGCCGGAAATGGCGGCGGATGGCCGGTCCACGATATCCGGCCGGGCGAAGGACTTGCGCGGCTTGCCGTCGATGCCCTCCACCTCGACCTCGATCAATCGGGAGCCGAGATTCGCCTGACACCAGTCACGTGCCTGTTCCGGGCGCACGAGGTCCCAGAAGCCTGCGATCTCGCCCGAAGTCCCGAAGCCCAGGCGATCGAGCGCGGCATTGCAGGCCCAGTCGATGCTTTCGGCCTCGTCAGGCGTGTCCGTGCGGTGCCCGGCAGGTATCACGCGTTCCGTCAGGTCATAGACCTTCTGGAAGCCCTCTCGCCGACAGACCGCGAGCCGGCCCGTTCGCCAGAGGAATTCGAGCGCGGCCTTCGAGGGATTCCACTCCCACCATCCGCCGCTGGAGCGGGTCTCGTCCTCGCCGACTTCGCGGGCCATGCAGGGGCCGTTCGCGGCGATCCGATCGAGGGTTGCGTCAAGCTTCCGCTCGAAGTCCTCGCCGTGCCACTTGCGCCAATGGGTGGCGAGACGCGTCTGCTCTCGGCGGAACATCAGGTGCCAGTGCGGAAAGAAGGCGGTCGGAATGATCGAAGCGTCGTGCGTCCAGTGCTCGAAAACGGTTCGGTGGCGATGAAGATGCGGGGTGAGGTGCTTCGGCCTGTATGGACGCGACCGCGCCGACAGGATCATGTGATGGGCGCGCTCGACGGTCGAGATGCTGTCGACCTGCACGAAACCGAGCCGATCAATCAGATCCGGCAGTGCGAGCCCGGATGCGCTCCGGTCAAGCGCGTGGGAAGCAAGGAAGCGGTTGCGGGCCTGGGCATTGGACAATCGGGGAAGGGACATGTGCGCCGGGGTATCGCAACTGGCGCCCCGTGTGAACCGTGGAGGCGGCCTGATGACCCGCTGCAAGAGCGGTGTCCAAGGTTGGACACGAGGCTGTCTCATTGATCTCATTGCTCGGAACAAATCAAGTTCGCCCAGCCCCCGTGTCCTCTTGGCGCAGGTTTCGAGAGTGGGTGGCTCGATGCCTTGGGGACGTGCGCCCCAAAAGAAAGCGGCACTTGATCCAGGGAGCTGTCTGCAAAGGGCGACGCACCGCAACTGCAGGTCAGTTCGGCAATCTGCGCGCCTCTCCAGCCTTGACGTCCCTGCCCGACCTTCGCGATTCGATGGCCGCGAAGGCCAGGGCGAGCGTGGCCAGGTTTCCGCCTGCTGAGTTGTCCGGAGTGCGCCCGTCCTCGATGGCGCAGAGCAGCTCGCCCATCGCGCCGCGAAACCCGTCATTGAACCAAGTTCCTTCGAGGCGCGGCCTCGCAATGCCGTCGCCAGTGGTCAACGCCACCGACTGTGTGCCGAGATCGGGGCCTTCCGATACAAGGCTGCCCCTTGTCCCCGCGACATATGTCGTGTCACGCGCGCCATGCGGCGCGGCGCCGTCGAAGACCAGGCTCGCCTGCCCTCCCTCCATCCGCACCAGCGCCTGCGCCAGAAGCGGCATCCTGTTTGCCTGGCCGCGAGCCATGGCCGCCGTTGCAAAGACGCTTTCGACTCGCTCGCCTGCGAGGGAGACCACGAAGTCGAACCAATGCACGCCGAAGTCGTAGAGCACGAGGTCCTGGACCTCGTCGAACGGCGTCCCCGCCGTCCAGCCGTGGTCCCAGTGAATGCTGGCATGAACGGAGAGTACGTCGCCGATCTGCCCTGCGCGAACCGCTTCGCGCATCCAGGCCATGTGAGGCGACCAGCGCCCGTTCTGATTCACCGCCAGCATGACGCCGTGGTCCTCGGCCACTTTCACCAAGCGCTGCCCTTCATCCAGGTCGGTCACGAAGGGCTTTTGGCTCAGCACGTGTTTGCCGGCCTCAAGCGCGGCCTCGATGATCGGTGTCCTGTGCTCCGGGTGCAGCGTGACGTCGATCACGTCGATGCTGTCATCGGCCACGACCCTTTGCCAGTGGTCCTCCACGGATGCCGAAGGGCAGTATTCGGCCGCCCGTTCCTCTGCCTTGGCGCGCGTCCGGTTCCAGAGCGCGGCAACCTCCCAGCCCGCGGCCCTGTAGGCATCCAAATGGCTGGCAGATATTCCACCGGTCCCGATCATGCCGATGCGGGGCCGGTAGGCTCTCGGCATGGGCGGGCGATACGGCAGGTCCGGCGCCGCGACTTCCGCAAGTGCACGTGACTTCAAGGCATAGGTATCGGTGTCGATCGGCCGGTCGGTCATGGCAGCAACTCAAGCGTCCGCTTTTCGGCTGCGGACCGGACTGCGGTGTCGACGATGCGCTGCGCGGTCAGGCACAGGGCAGGATCAAGCGGGCCTTCGACAGGCATGCCCCCGGAAAGGCGGCGAACCGCGTACTCGATGGCGTTCCGCTCCCCCTCCCTTAGCGGGTCGACTGGAATTTCGTGCGGTTCGGGCCGGTCTCGGGTCTGGACCGTGACATGGCTCGCGTAGTCCGGAGAGGCGATCGTGCCGTCGCTGCCAACGAAGGTGAAGCCGCACACCGGTTGCGGCTGGATTGTCCACGGGTCGGTAAACGTTCCCCAGCGGGTCTCCATCCGCGAAAGGCCTGTGGCGTATCGGCAAACGGCTATGGCGTGCTGGTCGACTTCGATGCCGGGCGTGTCGTCGACAGTGCAAGTCACTTCCAGGGGCGCAGCCCCGCCCATGTACCATGTGCCAAGCGTTGCGCCGTAGCCGAGATAGTCCAGAAGCGACCCGCCGCCGGACGCCTTCTTGTACCACCAGGACGTCGGCTTCTGTCGCTCGACATCTTCCGGGCTGACCTCGACCTTGTCGGCGAGGTGGTAGAGCGGGCCGCGATTGCCGTCGTAGAAATGCACCTCCAGCAGCGTGCCGATCCGGCCTTCGTCGATCAGGCGCTTGGCCGTCACATGGCTTTCGACCCACCTCAGCGGCCAGTTGATGATCATTTGGCGGCCAGTGCCGGTCATCGCTCGGATCATTCGGCGTGCGTCGGCCACGGACGCGGCAAAGGGCTTCTCCACAAAGACATGGAGGTCGTGTGGTGCCAGCCGCTCGGTGAACTCTGCGTGCTCCGCTGTCGCCGCGCAAAGTATGGCCATGTCATAAGGACCGGACGACATGCAGGCATCGAAATCGGTGAAGACGCGATCCTCGGGTATTCCGAACGCGTCGATTGCAGACTCCATCCTGGATCGGTCAGGATCGAATATGCCGGCGATTTCGGCATCCGAATGTTCGTGCACCATTCGAAGCAGGTCACCCATGTGCATGTGATCGAAGCTGATCCCGACGATGCGAAGCTTGGTCATTCGAACCTCCCGTTTATCGCGTGCCCGCAATCCTGACATGGATAGCGGTGACCGCGAGAATGATGAGACCGAAGAGCGCGGTTCGCGCACCCTCGGGCATCTGCAGCAGCGTCAGCATGGTATCGAGAACGCGCAGGATCAGGGCGCCCACAATGGCGCCTGCATAGCTGCCTCGCCCGCCGAAGATCGAGGTGCCGCCAATCACGGCCGCGGCCACGGAGGGCAGCAAGAGCGGGTTGGCAAGACTGAGCGACGTCTGGCGGATCATGCCGAGATACAACAATCCGGCGATTGCGGCGATCAGGCCGGAAAGCGCATAAAGCGCCAAGTGAACCTGCCATGCGCGGACGCCGGAGAGCTTCGCAGCGTTCTCGTTCGACCCCAGCGCGAATAGCAGGCGTCCGAACCCCGTGTAGCGCATCAGCCACAGGATGAATGCCGCGAACGGGACAAACAGGAAGAGGCCGTTCGGCATGCCAGCGGTTCGCCCGGTTCCCAGCGCGACAAGGAAGCCCGGGATCTCGGAGCCCGCGTTGATGACCAGTCGTTGGTAGACCTGCAGGCAGCCTGTTGCGATCAGGCCGGTGCCGAGCGTCATGATCAACGGATGCACCCGCACATGCCCGACGCCAATGCCGTTTGCCAGCCCCACGACCAGCCCTGACGCAAGCGCAACGAGAACCGCGGGACCGACACCCCAAAGAGTGCTGAGCGTCGCGCAAACAAAAGCCGATACGGTTGCCACGATGCCGACCGAAAGATCGATCCCGGCGGTCAGCATCGTCAGAACCTGACAGGCCGCAAGCATCGCCAACGGAATGGCGAACTTGATCAGGTTTCCGACCCAGAAGGTGGAAATCAGGCCGTCACGGCCCGCCCGAAACGGGGTCACGATGCCGGGCCGCATCACTTCGAGCGCAACGATCATCAGGAGCAGGATGATGAGGAGCGGGATGACCGGATTGTCCCTGAGAACACGCCCGGCACGCACGAGAGGCGGGTCGGTTGCCAGCACGCTCATTGCGAACCCCTTCTAATGGTGACGGCAGTTCCGAGCATGACCACCGCGACCATGATCGTGCCTTCGATGATGGTGGTGACGTTCGGGTCGACAGCCAGCAATGTCAGGATGGTCCGGATGATCCGAAGGATGAAGACCGCAATGA
>VXPN01000413.1 GCA_009839535.1 Boseongicola sp. SB0662_bin_57
GAATGCCGAGGAGCCCCAATGCCAGAATCGCCATCCACCTTCGCACAGGCGAAGGTGTGATTTCGAGCACGACCTCTTCCTCGTCATTCATCACGGCATCTTCCGTCGCACCACGTGCCCGCAATCCAGTCCGGCCCAGATCACGTGACGACCACCCGCATCTTCGGGATCGCAACGCGCGCTTGAAGGCCGGTGCGCAATGGCCGTTACGCTTTTATGTGAACGGGTGCCCGATTCAATCGGCTTTTCCGCCTGCTGGTCATTTGCCTCGTCCGCAAATATTCTCCCGACCATGCGCATTGCTCTCATGTCTGCCGTCTTTCTGGCCGGCTGCGTCGACTGGCCGGACACGGGCAGCGCACCCAGCCTAGACGAAAGCGGGCCCTGGCCGATGCTCAAGCCAATCGACGAAGTCATCGAGCCGCAATCCGAAGCGAAACCGGGGGCTGGCAACCAATTGAACGCCTTGAATGCCCGCGCAACCAGGTTGAGGAGCCAAGCCAGAACGATGCGGCGCGAGATCGCCGATCCGGGCGACATCGAGGCGCTCCGCAGCGAGCTGGCGCGATAGCCGCATTGCGTCTTGCCCGCCAAGCGGCTAACGCGCACTGGATCACTGTGGAGTCACTTCAATGTCCAGCCCGCTACGTCTCGGAATTGCAGGCCTTGGCACGGTCGGTGTCGGAACGGTCCGCATCGTCCAGAATCAGGCGGAGCTCTTGAAGGCTCGTACGGGACGGGAAATCACGATCTCGGCAGTCTCGGCCAGAAGCAGGGACCTGGATCGCGGAATCCGGATCGCCGACTACGACTGGACAGACGATCCGGTCTCCATGGCAATCCGTGACGACGTGGACGTGTTCGTCGAACTCATGGGCGGAGCCGACGGCGTTGCAAGGCGGGCAACCGAGGCGGCCATCGCGGCAGGCAAGCATGTTGTCACCGCGAACAAGGCGCTTCTGGCCGTCCACGGGCAGACCCTCGGCGAGGCAGCGGAAAGGTCCGGGGTCTCCATCCGCTACGAGGCAGCCGTCGCGGGCGGGATCCCCTGCATCAAGGCGTTGTCCGAGGGTCTCGCTGGCAACGAAATCACGCGCGTGATGGGCGTCATGAACGGCACCTGCAACTACATCCTGACCCGCATGCAGGCGGCCAGCCTCGACTATCAGACGGTCTTCGCGGAATGTGAGCAGCTTGGCTATCTGGAAGCGGATCCAAGTCTCGACGTCGGCGGAATCGATGCGGGTCACAAGCTCGCAATTCTCGTTGCACTGGCCTTTGGCACAAAGGTGGACTTCGACGCGGTCCACATCGAGGGCATTGAGCGAATCTCGATTGAGGACATCGAGCAGGCAGCCGACATGGGGTTTCGAATCAAGCTCCTCGGCGTTGCACAAAAGACCGGGCGCGGGATTGAAGCAAGGATGTCTCCCTGCCTCGTGCCAGCGGAGTCGCCACTTGGTCAGCTTGAGGGTGCGTCGAACATGATTGTGCTGGAAGGCGACAGCGTCGGGCAGGTCGTGCTGCAAGGCGCCGGCGCCGGCGAAGGCCCGACTGCGAGCGCGATCATCGGTGACATCTGCGACCTGGCCCGAGGTTCGGCACGACCGGTCTTTGGAAAGCCGGCAGGCGAACTGGCGGTGGCAAGGCGCACCGATGGAACCGCTCCTGCCGCCTACTACCTGCGCATGCAACTCGTCGACAGGCCCGGCGCGCTTGCGAAGATTGCCGCTGTCCTTGGAGATGCCGGGATCTCGATCAACCGCATGCGCCAGTACCGGCATACGGAAGCCACGGCGCCTGTCCTGATCGTCACCCACGAGGCGCAGCAGGAGGCGCTGGACACGGCCATAGCGAACATGGATGGCACCGGAGTGCTTGCATCCGCTCCGGTGGCGATACGAATCGAGAATGTCTGACACCGCAGCGGCCAAATGTCTGCGTCGCACATGGCATCCCGGAAGCGGGCACGCCGCACCGCAGTCCGGCCGACCCGCACAGGGCCCCGCCCGAATTGACCCGGTTGCATGTCCCGGTCCGCAAAGTGGCCGCTGAGGAAGCGCCCCAAACTCACGGCCTGAACGACATTCGAGGCGTGTGCCGGCACGGGCCCGATCGCCGAAACTGTCTCGGCGGCTCACTTGGTGCCATCCCGAATGCCGGATGACCTGCCGTCAGAGGAACTGCCAGATGCTTGAACTGAAAAGCTCGGCACCGAGCAGCATGAGGACCGCACACCGGACGATCCAGCTTCGAAACCGCACCAGAAGGAATATCGACAGCAAGACCGACAACGCCACTTCGAACGTGCCGACAATTCCTGCATGTGCGTGGCGATCCCAGTAGCTGATGGAGCTTTCGAAGACCCAATCCGAGATCGGCCAGAAATGCTGGCGCGCATCGTGGGTGTGAAACGGGAAGTCCAGCGCGAGATGCAGAAGGGCGGCGCTTGCAAAGGCCAGTGCAAGGGGCCTTCCCAGAAAGAGGACCACAACCCAAAGGACGCCCCAGAGAACGAAACTGTTGTCGACGGCGAACACCGACTGCCAGGCGTCGGAGTAGTAGTAGTCTCGAAACACGACATTGGGCGAGATGCCCAGGACAAAGATCGAAACTGACGCCATGAGGTAAAGCGAGACGTCAGGTGCGAGCGCTCCAAGAATCGCAGCCCAGAAACTTCGCTTTCGGTTGGGACTGGAAAACGCGGCAGCTCCAAGGATCAGGTGAGCGGGAGTGTTCACAGGACCGACGCCGCCAACCGCCATCGACCGGCTTCGGAACCGGGTGCGCTCCTGGCCTCGTCCTGAATCGACCTGCGTCCATGGTGCGGGGGAGGACCGTCGAGATCGCTCTCGAGTCCTTCGCGGACCAGGTGCAACGCCTTGCCGCGCAAGGAGTCCTCGTTTGCAGACGACATTCCTGCCGTCTCGGCCCGCTCGGGAATGACAGGACCAGCGTCCCTCGCAGTTGACACCTCATCGCTCACATCAGGCCGGCGCCGAAACTCAGTGGAACCCTGCCCCGCCTCCCCGTCCGGGCGTCGGCCTGAATTTCCGGATGCATCATGCTGACGTGAAAGGGAACTTTTCCTGAGTTCCGCGGCCGGGACGGGCATCTCCCGCTGGACATCCGAGAGAACACGTCCTTCAGGTTCTGCAAGCTCAATCATGCGGAGGCTTCGTCATCCGCAGACCGGCAGGATTCGACCGAAAGCCGAATTCCTGCGCGGACGCCGTGATCCGACTTGAATCCAGGCAAGTGCCACTGGCGATCCTGTCCCCATGTCCGGAATGGCGGCGCCCCTGTCCACCGCCAAGCCCGACGGCCTGCCTGCGCTGGCTACTCTTGACCGACGGCACGCAGGACACGGTCGAGCTTCTCTCCTTGTGGACTGACGTATCGGGCAGGCGCGCCCTTCACGGCATCATAATAGGCTTCCGGATCATGGATCGGAACGTCCAGGCCCAACGACTCGGCTGTGAGGACGCCGATTGCATCCAGGACCTGATATGCCGCAATGTGGCGATCTATTTCGACCGAAACACGGCTTGTCTGAGCGTCAAGGAGTTCCTGTTCCTGATCCAGCACCTCCAGCGATGCGCGTGCACCCAACCGGAATTCTTCACGAACACCTTGCAATGCCAGTTGCGCCGCGCTGACCTGCTGCTCCGATGCCTCGATGCCGGCCTCTGCCACCGCCAGGCTGGAATAGGCGTTGCTCACCTGCTGGTCCACGATGAAACCGGTCGTATGGAGCTGCGCCCGCACTTGATCGCGCTGCGCCTGCGCCTTTCGCATCGCGGAGGGAATCGTGCCCCCCTGATAGATCGGGCCGCTCAGCTGGATCCCGACACTGGCCGTCCCTTCCCCATCGTCGTTGAACTCCGCTCCGGCTGTTCCGGAGATGGTAGGCAGCCTTCTGCGTGCGGCACGTTCGACGCCGATTTCCACGGCCTTTGCCTGGTGCTGAACCTGCCTCAGCTGAGGGTTGTGCTTCCGCGCCATCGCGCGCGCTTCGTCCTCGGAGTCCGGCACTTTCGGCGGATCAGGGGGAGGCAACAGGGCTTCCGGGTAGCTTCCGATTGTTGCCCTGTACTGTTCCCTGGCCCTCGCGAGACTGCCCTCCTCCGCCGCAAGGCCGCTTCTTGCCGCCGCAAGCCGGGCCTCGGCAACCGATACGTCCGTACGGCTCAGTTCCCCCACTTCGAAACGGTCCCGTGTGGCGCGGAGGTGCTCGGTCAACAACCGCACGTTGTTCTTGCGGAGCTCGACAAATGCCTCCGAACGACGCACGCCAAGAAAGGCCGTGACCGCGTTCAGCAGGACCGAGTTCTCTACGTCCACCAATGCGGCCCGGGTCGCCAAGACGGTCTCTTTCGCCGCATCGACTCCGAGCTGTCGTCGATTGGCATCGTACAGTTCCAGGCCAACCGACAGCGAGGCTGCAAGCGACGTGCGGTCGTTCTGGATCCGATCCGAATAGTTCGCTCCAAGCGCGTAATTCACGACAGGCCGAAGTGCCGCGACAGCCTGCGCCACATCCTCGTCGGCGGCCCTGAGAACAGCCCTGTTCTGCTCGATGAGTCCGCTTGTCCGATAAGCCATGGCCAAGGCGTCCGACAGGGTTTGCGCCATCAATGGCTGCACCGTCAGTGCTGCGCCAATTGCCGCCAATCCCGCTTTTCTCCCCCAGCCCAGCATCTCGCGTCTCCAACTCCTACAGCGCGAACTCGCGCTGTTTCTCAAACCCCGGCAGAACCGGCGCTGCTGCATTGAAGGCAAAACGCCAGCTCACGCCTTGCCTGTTCTTGTAGCCAACGCGCGCCGTGCCAAGTGCGCCTTCCACAAAGATCGCCACTATGCGACCGCCCACTTTCAATTGGTCGAAGAGGGCGTCCGGGATGTCCTGCACGGCACCCTCGATGAGCACCACGTCATATGGTCCGTGCTTCGAGGCGCCGTCCACCAGGACGCCATTTATGACGGCCACGTTGTCAGCCGATGCTTCGCTCAAGGCGCGTTCCGCTTCGCGGGCCAGTTCGGCATCTTCTTCCAAGGCTATCACGGCTTCGGCCATGCAGGCAGCCAGCGCCGACGAATATCCAAGACCCGCCCCCACATCGAGCACGAGTTCGTCATGCTGAACATCTGCAACCTGAAGCAGCTTTGCCATCGTGCGTGGAGCAAGCACCACACGCCCGTGCCCCAGGCCCACGTGCGTACCCGCATATGCCGCATCCCTCTGCTCAGACGGCACGAACAATTCGCGCGGAACCGAGAGCATGGCATCAAGGACCTGAAAGCTCGTGACATCCGAAGGGCGTACCTGGGTATCAACCATGGTTATGCGACGCTGAGCAAAATCGGCCATGCAACAAGCTCTTTCGATTGGTGGCACAACGTTCCTTCAAGCACAGATGCAGGGGCGCGGCAAGATCCCCCTCAGAGCCAGGGTGTGTCCGGAATTTTGCACGGATTTCCGGCTTGATGCTTGATTGGTGATTCG
>VXPN01000379.1:0-3572 GCA_009839535.1 Boseongicola sp. SB0662_bin_57
AAGCTGCGGATCATGCAGGAAAAGGCCGTGGCGTCGGCCCGCATATCCTCTGACAGGGAGACCCGCAGCCTCGAAATCGAGCGCAACCGGGCGGTCGACCAGGCCGAGATCGATGCACGCGAAGCGGTCGAAAGGGCCCGCATCGCGCAGGAACGCCTGCTGGCCTTCGAGCGCATCGAGGCGGACGAAAAGACCGAGGAACGGGATCTGCTGAAGGCGGAAGCGGTCGAGGCTGCACGCATTGCGCAAGAGAAGAAGGTCGCGGCGGAACGCATCGCGTCGGAACGTGAGACCCGGAGCCTGGAAATCGAGCGAAACAAGATGCTTGAGGAGGCCGAGATCGAGTCGCGCGAGGCCGTCGAAAAGGCTCGCATCGCCCAGGAGAGGTTGGTCGCATTCGAACGGATTGAGGCCGACGAAGACACGGAGGTTCGCGAACAGTTGAGAGCAGAAGCCGTCGAAGCGGCCCGAATCGCCAAGGAAAAGAAGGTCGCTGCCGAGCGCATTGCCTACGAGCAGGACATGCGGGAGCGCGAAATCGCCCGCAACCGGGCGGTCGACGAAGCAAACATCGCCGCTCAGGAAACGATCAATGCGGCCCGCATTGAGGAAGAAGCGAAGACCCGAGCCGCCGAGATCGAGAAAGAGCGGGCAATCGAGGCCGCAAACATCGAGCGTCGAAAGGCGCTGGAGCACCTCGAAGTCGAACGGACAAAGGCGCTGCGCGAAGCCGAGATCGCTGCAAAGGAGATCGTCGAACGGGTGCAGATCCAGTCCGAGGACGAGCTTGATGATGCGCGAATTGCGCACCAGAAGAAGCGCCGCCAACTGGAAATCGAGCGCGAAAGGGCGGTCGAAGAAGCGGCGATGGAGAAGGCGATCGCACTCTACGGCAAGTCGCTCGACGAAAGCGCCGCAGCGATCGAGGCCGATGCGGCGCGCGCCCGTGCAGCCGAAGCCGCGGCCAAGGTCGATACGGCTGCCGCGCTCGAGGAGGCGTCACGCGACAAGCAGGTTGGCGTTACCGCCGCCGAAAAGGAGGCCGAACGCGCCAAGCTCGCCGCGCATGCAGAGGAAGTTGTCTCGGCTGTCCGCGCCGAGGCCCAGCGACTCATCAACGAAGCCGAGAACATCCTTACCGACGAAGCACGCGCATCGCTCTTCAAGCGCAACATGCTGGAACGGCTCGAAGGCATCATTGCAGCGCAGGTCAAGCCGCTCGAGAAGATTGACGAGATCAAGATCATGCAACTTGGCGGTGGCGGCACGACCGGGCTCAACTGGGCGGACGGCGGTTCCGACGGCGGCGGCGGGGCGCCAAGCCCGACCGACGAGGTCATCAATTCCGCGCTTCGGTACCGGGTCCAGGGTCCCATGATCGACAGCCTGATGAACGACATCGGAATTGACGGCTCGAACCTGGCGAGATCGGCGATCTTCCAGGACGCCAGCAACATGGCGCGTGCCATGAGCGAGAGCCAGAAGGTCAGGGCCGCAACGAAGGCCGAAGAGGAGGAGAAGAAGAGCAAGGACGGGGAGGCGAAGTCCTGAGATGGCCCGCGTCTACGCTTCCTCCGTCATTCCCGCTCCACCGAGCCGCGTGTGGGACCGCATTCGCGGATTCAACGACCTTCCGCGCTGGCACCCCATGATCCGCGAAAGCAGGATCGAAGAGGCGCTTCCGGCGGACAAGGTCGGGTGCGTTCGGAACTTCAACCTGCAAAACGGAGACAACATCCGTGAGCAGTTGCTGGGCCTGTCAGACTACGACATGTTCGTGACCTACTCGATCCTCGAAAGCCCGATGCCGCTCGAGGACTATGTCGCCACGCTCAGGCTGACACCCGTGACCGAGGGCGACCGGACCTTTGTCGAGTGGACGGCGGAGTTTTCATGTGACCCGAGCGATGAAGACGAACTGTTAACCATGATTGGCACTGACGTTTTCCAGGCCGGTTTTGACGCGCTCAAGCGCCAGTTCGGAGGTGGCTGATGCCGCATGTCAAGAAGAGCACGGTGCTTGACGCGCCGGCGGACGCGGTCTGGGATGTCATTCGCGACTTCAATGGTCACGACCGTTGGCACCCGGCGGTCGCCGAAAGCCACATTGAGCGCGGATATCCTTCGGACATGGTTGGCTGCGTAAGGAACTTCCGCCTCGAGGACGGCGCCAATCTGCGAGAACAGCTCCTCACGCTTTCGGACCTGGAACAGACATTCAGCTACTGCCTTCTCGACACGCCCGTTCCGCTCTTCAACTACGTCGCCCACGTCCGTCTGTTCCCGGTGACGGACGGGGATCTAACCTACTGGGAGTGGGAAAGCCGTTTTGACACGCCCCCGGGGCGTGCAAGCGAACTGTCGGAACTGGTCGGCGACGGCATTTACGCTGCGGGATTCGAGGCCGTTCGGACCCACATGGGAATCGGTCATGCTTGAAGTCCAGACGTACCCGACCGTTGGCGAAGCCGCCGACGCGATGAACGATCAGGCCCGGTTTCTGGGCGGCGGAACCTTGATCATGAACCGGGTCAACTACGGTGACCGGCGGTTCAATCGCATCGTGCGGACAACGGATGCGTCGCTGTCCGAAATTCGGGCTGAGGGCGATCGCCTGGAGGTCGGGGCAGGTGTCACGATGGCAGCGATCATGGCATCGCGGGACTTGGATTTCCTGTCTCCCGCCGCCCGTGCCGTGGGCGGTCCCGCCATCCGCAACATGGCGAGCGTGGGCGGAAATCTGGTGGCGCCTCATCCCTACGGTGACATGGCGGTTGCGCTGCTGGCGCTTGACGCCGTCGTTCGGATGGCCAGCGGGGAGGAACTGAGCCTCGAGGACTTCCTGGCCCGCCGAGGCGGCGTCGTTCGATCGCTGCTGGTCCGTCGCCCGCAGGGTGATGAATTCCGGTTCAGAAAGGTCTCCCGGGTCAAGCCCAAGGGAGTTTCGGTGATGTCGATGGCCGCGCATCTCACCCGAAGCGCGGGCCGATTGTCAGGCGTCCGCGTTGCCTATGGCGCGATGGCGCCAACGCCGATGCGGGTCCGGGCGGTCGAGAACGCGCTTGAAGGGGTCAGCCTTGATGGCGCAGGCATCGCCGCCGCGCTGTCCGCCGCGACCGAGGGACTGGATCCACCGGACGATCCAATCGCCTCGGGATGGTATCGCCGTGAGGTCGCGCCGGTCCATCTTCGCCGTCTCTTGCTTGGGGAGGACGCTCGGTGAAATCCCCCGTCGCTTTCACGCTGAACGGCTCCGAGACTGCAGTCTTCGTGGATTCCGGGGCCAATCTCCTGGACGTGATTCGCCGCGGCTGCGGAGACCTGTCGCCCAAGTACGGTTGCGGACAGGGCAGCTGCGGTGCCTGCACGGTGCTCATAGACGGAGAACCGCATGTGTCCTGCCTGGTGCTGGCCGAGACCGTCGCCGGACGGTCAGTCGAGACGACCGGGGGTTTGTCAATCGGGCCGGATCTGCACCCGCTGCAAAGAGCTTTCATCGAAGGCTTCGCTGCGCAGTGCGGGTACTGCACGCCGGGCATGCTGATGGCAGCCAAGGCGCTCCTTGACCGAAA
>VXPN01000379.1:3672-5502 GCA_009839535.1 Boseongicola sp. SB0662_bin_57
ATCGAGCAGGCGCCCATCGAGACCTGCGGCGCCATCGCCGCGCCGGAAACCAACGACCGGATCACCGTTCACACATCGACCCAAGCGCTCTTCTTCTCGGTTGGGGTCACGGCGAAGCAGCTGGACATCAACTCGGCGCGCCTGCACTTCATCGGCGGCACCGTCGGCGGAGGCTTCGGCGGCAAGGTGGACAGCCACCACGAGCCTTTGGCTGCGCTCGCCTGCCTGGCGACGGGCAAGCCCGTGAAATACATGTGGGACCGCGCCGAAGAAATGCAGGTTGGCGGCCCGCGAGGGGGCGAGCGCTGGCGGATCAAGGACGGGTTGATGCGCGACGGTCGCATCGTCGCGCGTGCCTTTACGGGGTTCTTTGATGCCGGGGCATACACACGGCTGTCTTCCTATGCCGTGCAGAAGTCGACGGGCCACTTGCCCGGTCCCTATTCGATTCCAAACGTCGCGTCCAATGTCTACTGCGTCTTTACGAACCGAACCCCGTCGACTGCCATGCGCGGCTTCGGCATTACCGCCGTCGATTTCGCGATTGAACGTCACATGGACAAGGTCGCACGCGCTGTCGGCATGGATCCGATCGAGCTGCGGATCCTGAACGCATACCGCGATGGCGACATGAAGGCACATCGACGCGAGGCGAAGAATTGCGCATTGATCGAAAGCTGCCAGGCGGTTGCCCAGAAGACCGGATGGCGCCTGTCCGGCGACGCAGCGCGCGCATCAAGCAAGACCGGCGGCGGAGAAGGCGCGCTGGGTGTCATCCCCGCGACTGTCACCGATGACGAGGGCAGAATTGGCGAACGAAAACGTTCGTGGCTCGCGCCGGAGCCGTTCTCGGGGCAGGGGACCCGCGGGTTGCTTCCTGAAGGCCATTCCTCCAACAACAGTTCGGCTTTCGGCAATGCACCTCAACGGCGGGACATGGAGGCAGAGGTCGAGCGGCTTGGATTCAGGGGTGCGGCGGCCGTTCCGGCGACGTCCCAGGAACCCGAGGATGAACAGACTTCCGGTGCGCGTCCGATCGTGCCAAGGGAAACTGCGCAAACACCGCGTCCCGCGGGTGCCAGAGGCGGTCCTTCCCTGCCTGCAGCCTACACTCGGCGCCCCGCAGGCACGATCAGTCAACCGATTGCACAGCCACCAGCGCAGGCGCCTGGCACGCCAGCGGCGCAGCAGCCGGAGACGCCGCCGGCTGCCGTTGAGACCGAAACCGCCACGACGCACTTTCAGCGCGGTGTGCGGCGGCCAGGCGTTTCGCGGTTCATCTCCGGGTCGAGGAGGCGCTGATGGCCATTCACCATGGACGCGGCTTTGCCTGCATCAACTACCCGATCGGCATGAACCTTGGCGGCGACCCGAGCCAGGCGCTGGTTCACTCGACACCTGACGGAAAGTTCAAGGTCACGCTCTCATCGATCGATCTTGGACAAGGCATCAAGTCGGTTGGTCGCCAATTGGCTGCCGAGACGCTCGGCGTGCCGGTTGAGGATGTCTTTGTCGACACCGCGGACAGCGACACCGGTCCCCATGACATGGGCTCGTTCGCATCGCGCGGAACGCACAGAATGGGCAACGCGATCATCCGTGCAGCCACGGAAGCCCGTGCCCAGCTGCTGGAAGCCGCCGCGGAAGAGCTTGAGGTCGACGCGTCCGATCTTGTGACCGACGGACGCGGGAACATCCATGTTAGGGGAGCGCCCAGCCGGTCAGTGACAGTCGAGGCGACGGCAACGGCCGCACAGTTCAATCAAGGCCGTACACTTGCGGGACGCGGAATGTTCCTTGTCCCGTTGTCCGAGGTCGACAGCGACACCG
>VXPN01000011.1 GCA_009839535.1 Boseongicola sp. SB0662_bin_57
GTTGCGATGGTGGGTCTGAACATTGGTCTCTCCTGATGTCGGTTGCCGACGCGAGGCCAAGGGATACGCGGCGACAGTGGACTGTCGAGCCGGCGCATGCACGATCGGACGAGGGTGCCGTCCTGGCCGGCTGCCGCAAATGGTGCAATCTGCATGAGAATAGTGCAAGTGCGCAATCGCTTGCATGCATGGCGCGGACGCGGCGCCGAAAGCCAGATTCCAAGGCGATGGGATCTGGCGCATGTCCTCTTGCCTGCGTTCATCCCGGACGGCAGCCGTTTCATCCTTCGGAGCGACGCGCCACGCGTTGAAAGTCCTGCCACGGAACAGGATTGAGTCCATCCCCTGATCCGCCCTCGGTTCCGTTCGGAAGCGCACCACCCGCTCGCGTGTCCGGCAGCGAGGGCATCTGTGTGGCGGGGCATCGAGGAACGCGCGGAACTCCGCCTTTGCAGCGTCCGTGGCCTCCGGCAACGACACGACCTCTGCCGCTGGACGCAATCGCGGAGCGCGGCGAACGTTGCAGGTGATCCATTTCCGGGCTCCGGCCACGGGGACCTGCCGAACGCAACGGGGAACAGGGTCCGTGTCAGCGTCGCCGAAGGCAAATTTGGGCGCGTCAATCAAGCCTGCATGCGCGCCCTGGCTGGCCCCGAAGCGGCCTTTGCGCGAATGCCTGCCCTTTGGGCGACAAACCGCCGAATTGCCGCAGCCTTGTTTCAGGATGTTGCAATGATTGTTTTGAGGGTGTGGTCCCGTGAGTGTAGCATGCACGCGTCGGACTGGGGGGTTCGGCGCTGAATTCAGGATATTTTCTTGCAGACAGCAGTCAGATCTTCGGTGGTCTTCGTCGGTACCGGGCTGCACACGGGACAGGCGGTTTGCGTGACCGTGCAGCCAGCACCTGCCGACTACGGCATCTGGTTTCGTCGCACGGATGTCAAGGGGGTGGACCCGCTGGTTCCCGCCCGCTGGAATCGGGTCACCAATACGGAACTCAACACGCGCATCACAAATCATGACGGTGTCAGCGTTTCGACGATCGAGCACATCATGGCCGCTTTCGCAGGTTGCGGCCTGCACAACGCGTTGGTTGAGATTGATGGTCCTGAGGTGCCGTTGCTGGACGGTTCGTCCGCGCCATTCGTCGCTGGACTCCTTTCGTGCGGCCTGGAGATGCTTGATGCACCGGTGTCCGCCATTCGCGTGCTTCGACCGGTGGAGGTGACGCACGGCGATGCCGCGGCCGCCCTCATGCCCTCGGACGATCTCAAGATCGAGTTCGAGATCGACTTCGCCGACGCGGTCATCGGTCGCCAGGAAAAGAGCCTGAACATGGCGAACGGCGCCTTCGTGTACGAACTTTGCAACAGCCGCACGTTTTGCCGGAAGGCCGACATCGACGAGATGCGTGCGCGTGGCTTGATCCTTGGCGGATCGGTCACCTCTGCCGTCGTCGTGGATGGCGACGATGTCGTGACCCCGGGCGGAATGCGCCATGCAGACGAGCCCGTGCGCCACAAGATGCTCGACGCGTTCGGAGATCTCGCGCTGGCAGGCGCCCCGATCATTGGTCGCTATGTCGGCCGGCGTGCGGGTCACGCCACGACCAACCAGTTGTTGCGCAGGCTCCTTGCCGACCCGGAGGCATTCGAGATCGTGGAGTGTGATTCCCAGATGGCCAGCCGCCTTCCCGGCGCTGGTCTCGTGCGCGAAGACGCTCCTGGCATTGCGGCCTGAACGCAGCCTGCGAATCCAGCCCAAAACCAATTTGCACCGCTATCTTCCCGTGCTACCAAGCAGTCCGGTACTCAAGGTGGTTTGGCATGACGGAATTGAGAAAGTGGACAAAGGGCGTGCAGCGACTTGCCCTGACCGGGACATGCCTGTTGATGATGGCAAGCTGTGCGGCTTTCCAGCAGTCGGAAGATGCCGAGTCACTCGAGGACCTCACTGCCGAGGAGATATATCGGAGAGCGGAGTTCACGCTTGACTCCGGCGACGGAGCGGAGGCTGCCGATCTTTTCGGCGAGGTTGAAAGGCTTTATCCGTATTCCGAACTGGCGCGGCGCGCGCTTGTCATGCAGGCCTATTCCTACCATCTGGACCGGGACTACGAGGCGGCGCGGGGAGCGGCCGAGCGATTCCTGGGCAACTATCCGGCTGACGAAGACGCCCCTTGGGCGCAGTACATCGTGGCGCTGTCCTATTACGACCAGATCGACGACGTGGGACGGGACCAGGGATTGACGTTTCAGGCGCTTCAGGCGCTTCGAACGGTCATTGAGACGTACCCCGACAGCGAACATGCGCGATCGGCATCTCTCAAGTTCGATCTGGCCTTTGATCATCTCGCCGCCAAGGAGATGGAAGTGGGCCGCTACTATCTCAAGCGGGGCCATTACCTTGCGGCCGTCAATCGCTTTCGGGTCGTCGTCGAGGACTTCCAGACCACGAGCCAGACGCCGGAGGCGCTGCACAGGTTGGTCGAAGGCTATCTCGCACTTGGCCTGGAGAGTGAGGCCCAGACCGCCGGAGCCGTTCTTGGCCACAACTTCAGGGGCACCGAATGGTACGAGTCCAGCTACGCGTTGCTGAATGGCAACGGGCTTGAGCCTGCGGCAAGGGGTGACAGCTGGTTAAGGCGGGTGCTCAGGCAGACGCTTCGCGGCGAGTGGCTCTGACGCAAATGACATGCTGAGAAGTCTCGACATCCGGGACATTCTGATCATCGAAAGGCTGGAGTTGACGCTTTGTCCCGGCTTGAACGTGCTGACCGGGGAGACCGGGGCCGGCAAGACGATTTTCCTGGATGCACTTGGCTTCGTGCTTGGCTGGCGCGGTCGCGCCGAACTGGTTCGTGCGGGCGCGGAACAAGGAGAGGTAATTGCCGAATTCGACCTTGCTCGTGATCATGCCGCTCGCGACGTGCTGAAGGAGGCCGGCATCCCCGCAGAAGACGGCTTGATCCTGAGGCGCGTGAATGCACGAGACGGGCGGAAGACATCCTGGGTCAATGACCGTCGGGTGTCTGGCGAGGTGCTCAGGCAGCTTTCGGACGCCTTGGTGGAGGTCCATGGACAACATGATGACCGAGGACTCTTGAATCCAGGTGTTCATCGTCGGTTGCTGGATGCGTTTGGCGGGCTTGAGAACAATGTGGCGCGATGCCGGACGACCTGGAGCGGCCTCAAGGACGCGGAATCCGCGCTGGCCGATACGGAAGCTCGGCTTGCGGTTGCGCGCAAGGAAGAGGATTTCCTGCGTCACGCGGTCGACGAGATGGACCGGCTTGCTCCGGAGGTCGGGGAAGACGTCAGGCTGGATGCAAGGCGTCGGCTGATGCGGGCTTCCGGACAGATACGCGCGGATGTCGCGCGCGCGCGCACGGCGCTTGGTCCGGACGGGGCGGAGGGCATGATGCGTAACGCATCGCGATGGCTGGACGGCGCCGCCGCGAGCGCCGAAGGCGTGCTGGACGATCCCATGGCGGCCTTGTCGAGAGCGATGGAGGAAGTCGGCAACGCCGAGCAGGGCGTGGCCATGGCTCTCGAGGTCTTGGAGTTTGACGCGGCCGAACTTGAGCGTGTGGAGGAGCGGCTGTTTGACATTCGTGCGCTGTCGCGGAAGCACGATGTGCCGCCAGACGATCTCCCAGGCCTTGCAGAGGAGTTTCGGGCAAGGCTTGCGGTGCTTGATGACGGAGCAAGCGGCCTGATGGAGCGAAAGCGAGCTGTGGATGATGCCCGGAAGGCTTATGACGCTGCGGCGGTCGAACTCGGAAAGGCGCGGACGGCTGCGGCGAAGAAGCTGGATGCGGCGATGTCCCGGGAGTTGCCGCCGTTGAAGATGGAGCGAGCGAGTTTCTCGACGCGAGTCGCCAGGGCGGACCCCGGCCCCGAGGGCGGGGAGCATGTCGCGTTCACGATAGCAACGAATCCGGGAATGCCTGCCGGCCCCTTGAACAGGATTGCGTCAGGCGGCGAACTCAGCCGGTTTCTCCTTGCGCTCAAGGTGTGCCTCACGGTCGGCGCGGACGACCTGACAATGATCTTCGACGAAATAGATCGCGGCGTCGGAGGTGCCACATCCGATGCGGTTGGCCGACGGCTTGAGGCCTTGGCGTGCGGGTCGCAGGTGCTGGTGGTGACCCACAGCCCGCAGGTTGCGGCACGAGCGGCGCATCATTGCAGGGTCGAAAAGACGGTCGAGGGCGGCGTGACTTTGAGCCGGGTGACACCCTTGTCGGACGATGAACGCGTTGACGAGATTGCCAGAATGCTCTCCGGCGATACCGTGACCGATGAGGCAAGGGCAGCGGCAAGGGCCTTGCTGGCCGCGTGAGCGGGACATCAGTCCCGTCGCCGCCTGCGTCGTGTGCGGGGAGCGGACGCATTTTCGGAGGTGCCGTCGTCGACCGACGAGAATCCACCGAGTCGCTCGGCAATTTCTTCCAGCGTGGGAGGCCTTCCCTTTGGCCGGGTTTCGAGTGCCGTGCGCATGAGCCGCAGATGCTCTGGCGTTGTTCCGCAGCAGCCGCCGATGATCGTTGCGCCGGCGTCCCGGGCCAGGACGGCGTAATCCGCCATGAGATCCGGAGTGCCGTCATAGTGGATTTGCCCGTCGACGTATTTGGGAATGCCGGCGTTGCCCTTTGCTATCAGTGGCAGTGCCTGCCCTGTCGCGGCAAAGCCCAGAACCGTCCGAAGGAGATCTGATGCCCCGACGCCGCAATTTGCGCCGAAGGCGACCGGCGGCGCGTCGAGCCTCTGGACCATCTTGACCATGTCTGCGCTGGTCAGGCCCATCATGGTCCGGCCTGCCGTGTCAAAGCTCATTGTTCCGCACCAGGGCACGCCGGTTCGCGCAGCGGCTTCGGCCGCCGCGCGGTACTCGTCCGGGGCGCTGATCGTCTCGACCCAAAGCAGGTCCGCGCCACCTTCCTTCAGGCCTTCAGCCTGTTCGTGGAATATCTCCACGGCATCGGCATAGGACAACGTGCCGAGCGGTTCCATGATTTCGCCCGTTGGCCCGATCGAACCGGCGACGATGACCGGGCGACCGGATCCGTCCGCCACGTCGCGGCCGATTTCCGCCGCGGCCCGGTTCAGTTCGCGAACGCGTCCTTGGCCGTCATGGAGCTTCAGCCGAGACGCGTTTCCGCCGAAGGAGTTCGTCAGGAAGAGGTCGCTGCCTGCGTCCACGAAGTCCTGATAGAGCCTCCGAATGTCGTTCGGCCTTGCAACATTCCAGAACTCGGGCGCTTCTCCTGCGGACAGCCCCATGTTGAAGAGATTCGTGCCCGTGGCGCCGTCGGCTAGCAACCAGTCTTCGGTTTCGAGACAGGAACTGACACGGTCGCTCATTGGCGAGCCCTTCCGTTGGTCCCTGCGGAATGCCACGGGCCACTCGGTCGCGCAAACCAGATTCGTCCCATGACCGCAAGCGACCGATCCAGAAAATGGCCGGGCAGAGCCCGGCCAGTCCAACAGGGAGG
>VXPN01000105.1 GCA_009839535.1 Boseongicola sp. SB0662_bin_57
ACTTCCACTGGATCTGGTACATCGTCAGCGGAAGGTCGCGGTAGGAAGAGACGTGGGCACGGAAGATGTCGGTGATGAGTTCCTCTGCCGTGGGCGTGTAGAGGATGTCGCGGTCGTGCCGGTCCCGGATGCGAAGCATCTCTTCGCCGTAATCGTCGTAACGTCCGCTTTCGCGCCAGAGATCCGCCGACTGAAGCGTGGGCATCAGCATCGGAATGTGGCCGGCACGCTGCTGTTCCTCGTGGATGATGTCCTCGATCTTTCGCAACACCCTGAAGCCGAGGGGCAGCCACGAGTAGATGCCGGCAGAGGCCTGCTTGATCATGCCCGCCCGAAGCATGTAGCGGTGCGAAACGATCTGCGCCTCGGCAGGCGTTTCCTTGAGCACGGGAAGGAAGTAGCGGGAAAGGCGCATGGGATAGGTTCCTCGAGACGTAACAGCCTCGAACTACGCCATGCGACCGTGCTGGACAAGGAACCGTTGCCGGTTGAACGCCAGCCATGCCGGGCCATGCAAAGCCGAAGCAGGAAACGAGACAGGCAGGCAGGCGTGAGCAAGTTCGCATCCGACGCCGACGGGCCGTTTGGCGCTTGCCTGGAAGCACGGTCGCTTGCCGATTCCAGAAGGCGGCCATCCCTCGGCGCCACCTGGCAGTGACGGCGTCCGATCGCGCCCAAGGGCATCTTCCCAGCAAGGCAGAACGCCCGGAGTGGCCGCGAAGCCGTCCCATGTCGCGGAACAAGTGCTCGCAGTATGCGGGCGAGCCGTTACACGCCTGAATCGGCTCAGCGATCGGATACCGAGTCTTGATAGGCGGCAAGTTCGCCGATCAATGCTTGACCTGACGGGACGTTCGCGCGCTTGCAGAACTCGCGCCAAACCTCACCAAACGGCAGGTCTCTTGCTTCCTCCATGACCGCCAGCCTTTGCGTGAAATCAAGCGCCGCCTCCGCGGCCTTCACGCGATCCAGCGGCAAGAGCAGCGCTCTGAGCAGCGCCTTTTGCATGTTGCGTGTGCCGAGAACCCACGCCGCGGTACGGCTTATGGTTGCGTCAAAGAAGTCCAGCCCAACGTGGGTGCGGTCCAACAGCTGGGAACTGACCAGTTCCTGGGCCACCGCGATGATGTCGTCGTTCAGCAGAATGACATGGTCGCTGTCCCATCTCATGGGCCGTGACACATGCAGGAGGATTGCATCCAGCGAAAGTGCCACAGCGCTCAGCTTGTCGGCGACGTCCTCGGTCGGATGGAAATGCCCCATGTCCAGGCAGAGCAGCATGCCCTTCCGGATCGCGTAGCCAAGATAGAATTCGTGACTGCCGACAGTGCACGCCTCGACGCCAATGCCGAACAGCTTGCTCTCGACGGCATCAAGCATGTGCGACCGATCAAAAACGTCGGAAAGCATCGCGTCGAGCGACGCTTCCAGCCGCATCCGCGCCGCACCCCGGTCGACAGGCGCATCCTTGTAGCCATCCGGAACCCAGACGTTGTTGACCACGGGAGAGCCGATTTCGCGACCCATCCGTGCCGCAATCTCCCGTGTCCGGCGCCCGTGCTCGATCCAGAACTCGCGAACGCCCTTGTCCGGATGCGAAAGCGTCAGGTTGTCGTCGGCCTTGGCATGGGCGAAAAAGGTCGGGTTGAAATCAAGCCCGAGCCCGTTTTCCAGGGCCCAGTCGACCCAGCTCGCGAAATGCCTGTACTCGATCTCGTCGCGATCCGGCGCGTCGTCAGCATCCATGTACATGGCGTGAAGATTGAGCCGGTGCCGTCCCGGAATCATCGAAAGGGCGAACTCCAGGTCCGCGCGCAGTTCGCTTGGGTTGCGGGCGCGACCCGGATGGTTCCCGGTCGCCTGGATCCCGCCGCTCGACATGCCGCCCTTCGCCTCGAAGCCGGTCACGTCGTCTCCCTGCCAGCAGTGGATGGAAATCGCGATCGGCCGGAGTCGATCAATGGCGAGTTCCGTGTCGACGTCCCACTCCGCAAAGATCGCTCTGGCGGTCTCGTAGGTCATGACAGAGTTCCTATCGCGTGAATGCCTGTACGTTTCCTGCATCCACGTTGAGTATGTTTCCGGTCGACTTTGCGGACCTGTCGGCAGCAAAGAAGTAACACGCCTCCGCAATGTCCGTCGGCAGGACCGAGCGCTTCAGCATCGACCGATTCCGGTACATCTCCTCCAGCCCAGTCCTGTCGGTTCCATAGGTCGCCGCCCGCTGCTCCAGCCATTCGCCCTCCCAGATTCTTGAATCCTGGAGAACGGCGTCCGGATTGACGACATTGACCCGAATGCCCGCTTCGGCGCCCTCCAGCGCCAGGCAGCGCGCCAGATGGATCTCGGAGGCCTTGGCCGTGCAATAGGCCGATGCATTGGGCGAGGCGGCAAGGCCGTTCTTTGACGCCACGAACACGATGGACCCGCCAAGGCCCTGCGCACGCAGAACCTTGAACGCCTCGCGACCGGCAAGGAAATAGCCCGTGCTGAGGATTTCCATGTTCCTGTTCCACAATGCCAGGGACGTGTCCTCCACCGAGGCGGAAGTCGCGATGCCTGCGCTTGACACGAGAATGTCCAGGCCCCCGAATTCCGCCGCCGTCTCGTCAAAGGCCTTGGCGACCGAGTCCTCGTCGGTTACGTCCATCAGAACGGCACGAACGACGTCCTCGCCATGGCGCTGAACGAGAGCGTCGCACGTTGAGGTCAATCCTGCCGAATCGATGTCAGCCAGCATCACGCAAGCGCCTTCGGCAAGGTATCGCTCGGCAGTCGCAGACCCGATTCCTCCGGCTCCGCCAGTCACGAGCGCAATGCGCCCGGCCAGAGATTTCGGCTTTGCCATGCGTTGCAGCTTCGCTTCCTCTAGAAGCCAGTATTCGATGTCGAAAGCCTCCTGTTCCGGCAAGCCTCGATAGCAGCTGACGGCGCAGGCACCACGCTTGACGTTGATTGCGTTGACGTAGAATTCGCCCGAAATCCGTGCAGTCGCCTTGTCCTTGGCAAACGTGATCATGCCAACGCCCGGTACAAGATAGACAACGGCGTTGGGATCGCGAAGCGCCGGGCTGTCAGCGCGCTTGCAACGCTCGTAGTAGGCCGCGTAGTCCTCTCGATAGGCAGCGATACGGGCGGGAAGGGCTTCAAGCGCCTCGTCGACATTCGCCTTCGACGGGTCAAATTCGACCACCAGCGGCCGGATCTTCGTACGCAGGAAATGGTCGGGACAGGAAGTGCCGAGTGCGACAAGCGACTCCATGTCCCGCGAATTGACGAATTCAAGCACGTCTTCGGAATCGGTATAGTGCCCGACCATGTGCTGTTTGGCCGAAACAGCGCCCCGGATTGCAGGCATGAGCCTTGCAGCAACCATTCGACGTTCGCCGCGCGGAAGGCCGTTGTGTCGAACGCCGCCAAACGCCGTGACCGCCTCCGTGCGTTCCTGAAGCCATGCAGCGGCGCCGTTGATCACGTCGATCGTGGTTTCGTAGCAGCTTTTTGCCGTGTCCCCCCATGTGAACAGCCCGTGGCTCTCAAGGACGACGCCAACTGCGTCAGGATTGTCGAGACAGAACCTCTCCAGCCAAAGTCCCAGCTCGTAGCCCGGACGCTTCCACGGAAGCCAACCGACGCTATCGCCGAAAATCTCCGCCGTCAGCATCCGCGAATCTTCCGACGCAGCGACAGAGATGATCGCGTCTGCATGCACGTGGTCCACGTGCCTGCGCGGCACGTATGCATGTAGCGGCGTGTCGATCGAGGCCGCACGCGGATTCAGGTTGAACGTGCAATGGGGCAGATAGCCAACCATTTCGTCTTCGTGCTCGACCCCACGGTACAGTGCCTTGAGCGCGTGCAATCGGTCCATGTACAGCGTTGCGAACCCGTCAAGCTTCATTGATCCGATGTCGCCCCCAGAACCCTTGACCCAAAGAACCTCGACGTCTTCTCCGGTGAGTGGATCCCTTTCCTGAATCTTGGCCGACGTGTTCCCGCCACCGTAGTTAGTCACGCGTCTGTCCAGTCCAAGGATGTTGGAGCGGTAGAGCAGCAGCTCAGATTCGCTCCGGCCTTCGGAAATTGCGTCGTCCCACCTGTTCTCAAGAATCTGGCTCTCGGGCGAATTCAACATGGCGTCCTGACCTGTCATGTCGCTCGTGTGTCTGTGAAATGTCGCTGCAGGGTTAGTCCAACGCCCCAGAATGTCAATCGCTATCAATCATATTCGATCATATTTTGTCAAAAAGTGATTGATATTGATCGAATTTGATTGACAGCCGCCACGAAATTGCGCATCTTCTGCAGCCAAGGGAGGCGAAAGTGCACGAAAAGGAACGGCAGCGAATCATATTGTCGGCGGTACAGGATCGCCCCGTGGTCACGGTTGCGGATCTTTGCAGCATGACCGGCGCATCCGAAGCAACGATCCGCCGCGACATCTCGACACTGCACGTGCAGAGGCGCCTGCGCCGCGTGCGCGGCGGCGCCGAGGCCATCACGCCTCCGCAGATCGTTGGGCTTGCCGGAAGGCCGTTCGCGGTGAACAAGACGCTTCGGATTGCGGAAAAACAGGCCATCGCCCGCGCAGGTGCGGACCTGTGCGAAGATGGCGACAGCATCATAATCAACGGTGGCACGACTACGTTTCAGATGGTGCATCCGCTGACGACGCGTCGGTTGCAGGTCTTTACAAATTCCTTTCCGATTGCCGAACACCTCCTGAAGCATTCCAAGAACACGATCATGCTTTCCGGCGGAGCGATCTATCGCGAACAGAACATCATCCTCAGCCCATTTGACAACGACGTGACCCGAAACTTCTATGCCCGTCGGATGTTCATGGGGGCGCACGGTCTGGGGCCGCTTGGCTTGATGGAGGCCGATCCCCTTCTCGTGCAGGCCGAACACAAGCTCATTGGCCAAGCCGACGAACTTGTCGTACTGGTCGACAGTTCAAAGTTCGGCCAGCGGTCGAGCCTTGTTCTCTGCCCGCTTGACCGGATCACGGCCGTCATCACCGATGACGGCATTCCAGACAATGCAGCCGCCATGCTGGAGGCGGCCGACGTGAATCTGATCGTCGTCCAGGCGGGCGTCGGTCGAGAGGAGGAGGCGGTCTCTTGACCCGCCTCGAACGCAAACCCAATCATGACTTTCAGGGAGGAACCAACATGAAACGTCGTACGTTCACATCAATCCTGGCGGGGCTCAGCGTGGCAGCCGGCCTCTTTGGCACCGCTGCCGCGGCGCAGGACATGCGCATCGCGCTTGTCGTAAAGGCATTGGGCATCGGCTTCTTTGAGGCCGCCGCGGAAGGCGCAGAGGAAGCGGCAGCCGAACTTGGCAAAGTAGAGGTCATCTACACCGGCCCGACCGACACCACCGCCGAAGGCCAGATCGAGGTCATCAACTCCCTGATCGCGCAGGGCGTCGACGCCATCGCGATTTCGGCCAACGACCCGGACGCACTGGTTCCGG
>VXPN01000081.1 GCA_009839535.1 Boseongicola sp. SB0662_bin_57
TCTATCATGGACTGCTGCGTGTGCGCGTAGGTCACGGGCGCAATGTCGGCGACAATCATCTTGCGGAGCGTTTCGGGACGGGTCAGCGCAAGGGTCATCGCCGCCTTTCCGCCCATGGAATGCCCAAGGATGTCGGTTCGTTCGTTGATGACGCCGGCAAGGTCGGTGGCCATGTCAGGGTAGCCATGGGATCCAGACCAGTCGCTCGCTCCGTGGTTGCGCATGTCGACCGCGGTGACGCGCCGGGTCGCCGACAGGCGCTTGGCAACGACACCCCAGTTCCTGGCCGATCCGAAGAGCCCGTGGGCGATCAGGAGCGGGGCGCGTCCGGCCGAAATTCCATGCGTGATTGCGTGGAGCATGTCCCCCTGTAGCGACCGGTGTCGAGGTTCGCCAGTGCGCAAAGGTCGCGGATGCCCGGTCCCTTGCGTGACGCGCAGTTTCCATTCCCGCACCGGTGTGAAATCCTGTTCCGGTGACCGATGCTCCTGCGCTATTGCCGCTTGGCCCGGACGGGCTGCTTGTACGGTTTGCCGACCGGTTGAGCGAGCCGGCAAACCGGGCCGCGCTGGCGTTTCGCGCCGATCTCGAAAGCGCCGAGAATCCAGGCGTCGTGGAGACCGCTTCGTCGCTTGCTTCGGTCCTCGTGAGATTCCGGCCCGATGTCGTCGCGCGCAGGGCCTTGGAAGACGAGATTCGCACGAGGCTGGCCGAACATGACTGGCTGAGGGCTCCCCTTCCGGCAGGGCGTCGGCTTTGGCGCGTGCCGGTCGCCTTCGGTGGCGCTCACGGCCCTGATCTGGAAGAGGCGTCGGACGCGGCGGGTCTCGCGCCCGATGCGGCGGTCGAGGACATCTGCGCCGCGCGCCTTCGCGTTCTGGCACTGGGCTTTTCGCCCGGTCAACCCTATCTCGGATTCCTGCCTGAACACTGGGACATTCCCCGAAAGGGCGACGTGACACACCAGGTGTCGCGAGGGGCCGTTGTCGTTGCGGTGCGTCAGGTCATCCCTTTCGCGAATGCTGCACCAACCGGTTGGCGGCAAATCGGGCGGACGGCCTTTCGCGGCAACGACCCCGAGCTTGACCCGTCCATTCTTCTCAGGCCGGGAGACGAGATGGAGTTCCTGCCCGTCGGGGGAAGGGTGCTTGACCGTCTGCTGGAAGACGCGCCACCGCACGGCGGCGCCGAGCGATTCGCGATTCCATGACGAACGGTCTTGTCGTGGAGCAGGTCGGACCCGCAGCCTCGGTCCAGGACCTGGGACGGCCGGGATGGCTCAAGGCAGGACTCTCGCGTGGCGGAGCGGCGGACAGGCATGCTTTCATCGAGGGGCTGGCCCTGCTTGACCTGCCTCTTGGCACGGCGGGCATCGAGTTGGCGGAATGGGGCGGGCGGTTCCGGTTCGAGGCTCCAATGCGGTTTGCCCTGACAGGCGCCATGATGCGGGCGACGCTGGACGGCGAGCGACTGGATGTCGGCGCGAGCCACTTTGCGGCTGCGGGCGCGGCGCTGGACATCGGCGCAGCCGAGAGGGGCGTCTACGCCTACCTCCATGTGGCAGGCGGAATTGCCACGCCGGTCGTGAACGGAGGGCGCGGGTTCCACGGGATCGGGGGGCTTGGACGGTTGCTGCGGGCGGGCGACGCGGTTCCCGTCGCGCCCGATCCAGCGCCGGACATGCCGCCAATGCGGCTGGAACGCCAGGCCGGAACCGGTCCGGTCCGGCTCATGCCGGGTCCGCAGACCGGCCTGTTTTCCCGCGACATGCTGAAAGCGTTCGAGGAAGCGGTCTTCGTGCGCAACCCCCGTGCCAACAGGCAGGGTGTCAGGCTTGATCACGACGGCGCACCGTTCTCGACCCGTGCGCAGCTCAACCACGCCTCGGACTTCATTGCGGAAGGAGATGTTCAGATGACGGGAGACGGCATGCCCTGCGTCCTGCTGGCAGAATGCCAGACCATGGGCGGCTATCCCCGAATCGGGACCGTCCTGCCATCCGACCTGCCCAGGGTGGCACAGGCCAGGGCGGGAGAGGAATTGAGGTTCCGGTTCGTCACTGTCGATGAGGCGGAGGCGGCCTGGCAAAGCGACAAGGAATTGCTCGCGTCACTGAAACAGGCGCGAACCCCCCATATCCGGGATCCGCGGGACATGCCTGACCTGCTGGCCTACGACCTGATTGGGCGACCGCCGGAGGACGTTGCGGGAGATTGAGCGGTGCCGGAAGGGCGGCGTCGCCCGACCCGGCACTGAACTTCGGCTACTCGCGGGCGCGGAGGACGCGTGCCGGCCGGGCGGAAAGCGGCCCCCATGCAAAGACCAGTCCCGCAGCGAGCGTGGCCGCAACCCCGCCCGCGACGATCAGGAGCGCCGAGACGGGTTCAAATCCGTATTCGACATCCATCACGAAGCGCATCACGCCCCAGCCCGCAAGACCGCCCGCGATGATCGCGACGATGCCGGCGGCGGCCCCCAGCACGGCGGAGCGCATGGCAAAGCTTCGCAAGATCGTCCTGCGCGTCGCCCCAAGCGTCTTCAGGACGGCGGCTTCATAGGTCCTGGCATGGGCGCCTGCAGCCACCGCGCCAATGAGCACGACGATGCCCGTCAGGAGCGTTGCCAGCGCCCCGTAGGTGATCGCCGCCGCAATGCCGGCAAGTATCTCCGTGATGCGGCCGATCGCGTCCCTGACCCGGATCGCGGTCACGTTGGGATAGGCGCTCGATACGTCGCGAAGAATTTCGGCTTCTGCCGCGGCATCCGCGTAGACGGTCGAGATGAAGCTGTGCGGCGCACCGGCCAGGGCGCCCGGGTTCATCGAAAGTATGAAGCCGATTCCGGCTGACGAGAAGTCCACCTCGCGGAAGCTCGTCACCTTGGCCGTGATGTCGCGGCCCAGGATGTTGACGGTGATTTCGTCGCCGATGGCGAGGCCCAGTTCGAGCGCCTCCTCGGTGGCAAAGCTCACTTGCGGGGCGCCCTGATGCCCTTGGGGCCACCATTCGCCGTGGGTGATGACGGTCCCGTCCGGCGGTCGGTTCGAGTAGGTGACGCCACGGTCGCCTTGCAGGACCCAGTGATCGCCACCTGTTTCCGAGGCTGGTCGCCCGTTGATTTCGGTGATGATGCCCCGCAGCATCGGCGCGCTCTCGACCTTCGAGACGGCAGGATTGTCGAACAGGCGCGTTCGAAGCCCGTCCATCTGGTCTGGCTGGATGTCGACCATGAAGAATGCGGGTGCGCGCTCCGGCAAGTCCCGCGCGATCGCGTTCCTGAGATTGGCGTCGATCTGGCCGATTGCCGCAAGCACGGTGAGGCCCAGGCCCAGCGAGAGGACCACGGACGTGGCCTCGCTTCCCGGGCCGCTGACCGCGCCGAGGGCGAGCCGCACTGCGCTCCGGCCGCGCGCGGCAGGTGCGAGGCGGCGCGCAAGCAGCTGGATCCCTCGTGCGGCCAGGGCCAGCAGCGCGAAGGCGCCAATCAGGCCGCCTGCCGTCGACAGTGTCAGGATCCAGAGGCCGGAAAGCGCTGCGGCCAAGGACACGAGACAGGCAACAAGGAGCAGCGTAAGCGCGATCCACGCAGGCCGAGGCAAGCCGCGCCGACGTTCCCCGTTCTCCCGAAACAGCGCTGCCGCCCGCACCTCCTCCACGCGCGCCAAGGGCCAAAGCGTGAAGACAAGCGCCGTCAGGGTTCCGTAGAGCGCGGCTTCAGCAAGCGGCCGGGGATGAAGCGCGAACACTGCGGGCACCGGCAATCTCTCCTCGATCACGGATGCCAGCAGAACGGGTGCCAGGCTTCCGGCGGCAATGCCGACGACTATGCCCAGGACGGTCAGGGCGCCGATCTGCAGGAAATATGTCTGGAATATCATCCGGCCGTCCGCGCCAAGGGTCTTGAGCGTGGCAATGACGGCTGTCTTCTGTTCCAGGTACGCCGTGACTGCGGCCGAGATGCCGACGCCGCCGACAGCCAGGCCGGCCAGTCCGACAAGCACGAGGAAGGTGCTCAGCCTGTCGACGAATGCCTGAACGCCGGGCGCTCCGTTTCGTCGGTCTCGCCAGCGAATCCCGGTGAACAGTTCATCGGCTTCGGCCTTGAGGATGTCCAGGCCGGTCGTGTCGGTCAGCCTGAGCTTGTAGGCGGTCTCGAAAAGCGTGCCCGTCTGGATCAGCCCGCTGTTCTCGAGCGCCGTGGTCCGCACGATCGTGCGCGGCCCAAGCCCGAAGCCCCCGCCGGCATCGTCAGGTTCATGAACGAGTGCGGCCATGAGGATGAAGTCCTGGGTTCCCATGCGGAACCGGTCTCCCGGTTCCATGCCAAGGCGTGCCATCAGCAGTGGCGCCATGACGGCGCCCGGCAGGCCGTTCTCGCCGTCCAGGGCGGCGCCGATCGGCATGTCCGGATCCAGGACGACGCGGCCCAGGAGCGGATATGAATCGTCCACCGCCTTCACCTGGGTCAGGCCGCGCTCGGCCGAGTCGCCGGAGCCGAACACCGCCATGGACCGGAAGTCGACGAGCTCGGCGACCTCTTCCGCGACCCCGTCCATCCAGGCGCGCTCTTCCTCGCTGGCAAATCGGTAGGTCAGTTCCAGTTCCACGTCGCCGCCCAGAATCGTGGCGCCCTCGCGTTCCAGCCCGGCGCGGATTGCCTCCCGTACGCTTCCGACGGCGGTGATCGCTGCGACGCCCAGGATCAGGCAGGCAAGGAAGACGCGAAACCCGCGAATTCCGCCCCGCAGCTCTCGCCGGGCTATGCGGCTTGCAACGCGCAGGCTCAAACGGCCACCGCCTGCCGGTCTTCCGGCGCGAGCTGCCCGTCGAACAGGCGCACAACCCGATCGCACCGTGCCGCGAGTTCGGGCGCATGCGTGACGAGCACGAGCGTCGCAGCGTGCCGGGCATTCAGTCCGAAGAGCAGGTCCATGATTGCCTCGCCGTTGGCCACGTCGAGATTGCCTGTTGGCTCGTCCGCAAGGAGGATGTCTGGCCTCGGCGCGGCCGCGCGTGCGAGCGCGACGCGTTGCTGCTCGCCGCCGGACAGTTGCGAGGGGTAGTGGTGGATGCGGTCTTCCAGCCCCATGGCGGCCAGTTCCTCCGCGGCCCGGTCGAACGCATCTTCCATGCCTGCCAGTTCCAGCGGTGTCGCGACGTTTTCAAGCGCCGTCATCGTCGATATGAGGTGGAAAGACTGGAACACGACGCCCATATGCTCCCTGCGGAAGCGGGCGAGGGCATCTTCGCCAAGCGCCGTGAGGTCGTTGCCCAACGCGGCGACATCCCCGCCGGTTGCACGTTCGAGCCCGCCGAGCAGCATGAGGAGAGATGACTTGCCCGACCCCGACGGACCGACAAGACCCAACGCCTCGCCCCTCGCGATGTCGAGGGTGATGCCCTTCAGGATGTCGACCCGTCCGGCATTGCCGTCGAGCGAAAGGCGTGCATCTCGCAGGGAGAGGATCGTCTCGGCCAT
>VXPN01000052.1 GCA_009839535.1 Boseongicola sp. SB0662_bin_57
CAAGAAGGGCCGGTGTTCGACCGACCCTGCCCAAGTCCTTTGCCCACAGCTGTGACCGCCGTTTCGACGGCAGGTCTATAGGCGGGAACTTCACATATGGCAAGCACCCGACTGCAAGCGGAAGAGGTTCATGTCGGCGGCATCCCAAGGCGCCTTCGGTCAGCGCGCGGCCGCGAGCCATCCAAGCGTCGCGTCCGTGTCGCCGCCCGGTCTGTACTCCGCCCCAAGCGGACGCTTCCAGCCAAGCGTTTCGATCCCCGCAAATATCGTCGGATAGTGAAGCTCTCCATGATCCGGCGCCCCGCGGTCAGGGACGGAAGCAATCTGGATGTGACCAATGACAGGCAAAAGCGATTCCATCCGAGTGAGGACGTCCCCTTCGGTCCGGCCCGCATGGTAGCAATCGAACATCAGCTTGAGATTGGCCGCACCGACCGTCGCGATTGTCTCGGCCGCTTGGTCCGTCGTGGTCAGGAAGTAGCCCGGTGCGTCGTGGCGGTTCAGCGGTTCGATCAGGATCGTCTTGCTCGTCTGGCCACAGGCGTAGCGGAGGTTCTCGGCAAACGCGGACTCGGCCTCCTGGCCGTCGGCAAAACCTGCCATGACGTGAATGGCCCCGGCCCCTACGGCGTCAGCATAGGCGATGGCTTGGTTGATCGCGGCACGCGCCTCTTCCTCGCGTCCCGGCAATGCGGCAAGCCCGTTTTCGCCGGGATTGCCGCGCGCCGTGTTCAGCCCAAGCATCGACAGCCCGGTTTCCTCAAGCGCCGCTTGCACGTCATCCGTCCGCGCGCCATACGGCCAATGGCACTCGACAGCGTCGAAACCGGCCGTCTTGGCAGCGCGAATGGCGGCGGGCAGCGACCGATCGGCCCAGAGAAAGCCGAGATTGGCTGAGAACTTCATGCGTTCCGCTCCACTTCGGATCTGGTGACGGGAAGCACCGATTTCATCCGCGCGCGGGCCGGCGGCCAGCGTGGGAACAACGCAGTCGAATTCGAAACCAATAGCAAGTTCGCGATGCGCCAAGCATTCCACTTCCGAGCCCGAGGTCTCGCCGCCCGTTGCGACGACCCGCGTGACGCGGACGAGCGCATGTCCGCCAGAAGCGTCATTGCGAGATGGCGGAATGTCTCTTTCAAGTCAGCACGACGTCATCAATGTCGGCGAAGTAGGAAAACTCCCCGGGAATGGTGATCGAGCGGCTCCACCACGCACGGCAGGCCTCGGCAGTGGCTCCGGCAAGGTCTATCGTGTTCCAGATGAAGGCGTCCTCCATCTGGTTGCCGAGCGCAAGCATGCGGCGCGCGACCGCTGTCTGGCGCCTCGACCAGTCGGCCACGGCTGTCGGCACGTCCGCGTGACCGGCCAAGGCGTCGACCAGGTCCGCCGCGTTTGAGAGCCCCTTGAATACGCCGGCGCCCGTCATCGGCTGGACGACCATGCCGGCATCGCCGCAAAGGCCCATCCTGCCCTTGCCATATCCTGGCAGCTCGCTGGTGTAGATCAGCTGGATCTGGTTGCCGGTCGACTTGGCAAGGATGTCCGCATAGTAATCCGGCAATTCGCGCGCCATCAGCGCCTTCAGCTCGTCGTCCAGGTCATCGCGCATTTCGCCGGACGGCACCGTTCCGTTGCGACGCGTGCCGTGTCTGTCGATCAGAAAATGGTCGAGATCGCCGGCATCGGCCGGAATGTAGGCCGCCCAGTTGATCGTCCTTTCCCCCGGCACCGTAGACCCCTCGATCGACGGGATCACGAAGGACACGAAGCTGCCCTTGATCGAAACGTAGGAATAGCGCGGGTGGTCTGCCAGCGGCGCGTGGTCGGCGACCTCGCAATCGGGCAGGATGCCGCGCCAGACGAGATAGCCGCGATAGCCCGGTTCGACCTCGGGGAAGAGCAGCAGCCGACCCATCGAATTGTAGCCGTCGCAGAACAGCACGAGCTCGGCATCCTCCACGCCGCCATCTTCGAAGACCAGCTTGATGCTGTTGCCCAGATCCTGGGCTGCAGCCAATGTCCTCCCGCGCTTGTAGCGCTCCGAGGGCACGCGCTTGACAAGGTTCCGCCAGAGCCCGCCCCAATGCACGCAATGCATGTCGATTGCGGCACTGAGCGGGTTGACGCCGAGATAGGGTTCGTCATCCGTCCGTTTGCACATCCGCAGGATGTCGAAGGGAGAGGCCGGGAATTCCGCGTCAATCAGGTCGCGCGATTTCATCTCGTCCAGGACCTTGCGCGAGGTCGTCAGCCCGCCACCACGGCCCACGAGCCCTGACTTCGAGCGTTCGTAGACTGTCACGTCGTGCCCCGCACGCCCCAGCAGGATGGCCGCCATGCATCCCGAGAGCGACCCTCCGATGATCGCTGCCCTCATTGCGCGCCCTTCGTCGCGACTTCCGGGAAGAAGACCATGTCGCCCTTCGCGTTGATCGGCGGAACCGGCCACTGATTGCCGCGGATGAGGCTGAGGCCGCGATTTGGGCCGGGGCAGAATGTGCGGCCAGGCTCACCATTGGGCGTGTCGCCATCCCACCACTTTTCGTCCGAGCCGTAGGATTCGGACCGCAGGAGCCCGATCAGGCGCTGAAGCGTTTCGGCATGGTCCGGGTCTGCCCCGAGATCGGTCATCTCTTGCGGGTCGTTCTCCAGGTCGAACAACTGAACGTGGTTGCCGCACGGGTACCAGATCAGCTTGTTGCGCTGGTCGCGGATCATGCGCGAACTGTGGCTGTCTTCACCAAATTCGCCGTAGACATGGTCGCGCGGCGCATCGCTCACCATCGAGCGCCCATCGACATGGCTTGGCGGCTCAATCCCGGCGAGACCCAGAAGCGTCGGCATGATGTCCTGAAGCCCGGTCACGCGGTCGTCGACCGAGCCGAAGGGCAATCGGTTGTCCCCGTTCTCGCCCATCAGGATCATCGGCACATTGGACGAGCCTTCGTAAAAGGTCTGCTTCGCCCACATCCCGTGATTGCCCAGCATGTCGCCGTGATCCGAGGTGAACATGATGATCGTCTCGTCGAGAATGCCTTCCTCGCGGATCGTTCCGATCAACGCGCCGATCTGCTGGTCGATCTGGGTGCATAGCGCATAGAAGGCACGACGTGCCCACCGGACCTCCCGCTCGGAATAGACATTGCGCGCCTGTACGCCTTGAAGGTTGTAAGGCAGATCGGCCGCAGACCAATCGCCCGCAAAGGGCATGTCGATCTCGATGTCGTCGTAATGGTCGAGGAACCGCTGCGGCGGCACCAGCGGCGGATGCGGATGTCGGTAGCCGAGATACCAGAAGGACGGGCGGTTGGGATCGCGGCGGCGCACGTATCGCGCCATCGTGTCGGTGGCCCAGTTGGTGGCATGGAGCCGATCGGGCAGATGCCAGGCGGTCGCCTGATAGGCGTTGTTCGACATGCCGTGCCCGAACTGCTGGCCGACATGGCCTTGATCGCCCAGAAAGATCTCGTAGTCGTCAGTCACGCCGTAGAGCGTCCGTCCTTCGTCATCCAGTTGGACATCGTCGAACCCGATCCGGTCCCGTTGTGGATAGGTGTGGGTCTTGCCCACCGCAAAGGCCTGATACCCCGCGTCACGAAAGCATTGAGCGAGCGTCGGCAAGTGCGGCTCCATCGGACGGCAGGGCTGGAAAGTGCGATCCCCATGCTGGCGGGGCGTGCACCCCGTCATCAGGGTGCGCCTTGCGGGCAAGCAAACGGGCGTCTCGGAGTAGCAATTGGAGAACCGCACCCCGTTCCGGCACAACTGATCGAGCACCGGTGTATGGATGGCGGGATGTCCCGCCGCCCCAAGCAGGGCCGCCGGCCAATGATCAGTGACGATCAGGAGAACGTTGGGGTGCGATTCAGACATTCTGCTTTCCCGATCTTCGCGATCCAATGATCGGCGCTGCAATGAATGCCGCCGCAAGGCCGAGAACGCCAAGCGCGATCGGATCGGCAATGAACTCAACGAAGTCGCCCTGCGCGCTGATCATGCCCTGACGGAGCTTGCCTTCAAACGTGGTTCCAAGCGCCATGCCAATGACGATCGGTGCCACCGGGTATTTCGCGAACCGCAGGATGACTCCGACAACCCCGGCGGCTGCGCAGATGATCACGTCAATCGGGTTTCCACGAACAACGAAGGCGCCGACAAAGGAAAACAGCATGATGAACGCCATCAAAAGCGGTTCCGGCATCGCAAGGATCTTCGCGAAGATGCGAGAGCCGAGAGCGCCGAGTCCGAACATGATGAAGTTGGCGACCAGGATCAGCAGGAAAGCACCTGTCAGGATGTGGGGGTTGTTCTGCGCCAGGTCGAAACCGGGAGTGAGGCCCTGTATCGTCAGCACGCCCAACAGCACCACTGTCCCGCCGTCACCTGGAATCCCAAGCGCCAATGTCGGGATGAGTGCCCCGCCCGTGACGGCATTGTTCGCGGTCTCGGATGCGACGAGGCCATCGGGCTCGCCCTTGCCGAAGTTTTCCCGTCGCGGCGAACTGCGCCGCAGGTCCGAATAGCTGACGAATGTTGCCGCCGTTGCGCCCGTGCCAGGCAAGATGCCGATGAATGTCCCGATGACGGAGGCACGAAAGAACTGTGGAATGCGCAACGTGATTTCCGTCAAGGCGGGCATGCGGAAGCCGACGTTGGAAACATCCGGCGGCTTTGCGGCGAAGTAGTGCCCTGCGCGGTGGAAGACTTCCGCCAGCGCAAAGATCCCGATGAGCACGGGAATCAAGGACAGTCCGCCCATCAATGCCGGTTGCCCAAAGTCGAAACGGGTATAGCCCGTCAGGTCGTCGGTCCCGATCGTGGTCAGCCAAAGGCCGATGACACCAGCCAGCAGGCCCTTGATCGTGCTGCCGGCAGAGACCCATGCAATGCACGTCAGCGCGAAGACAATGATCGCGAATATCGCGGCCGGTCCGAATGCGACTGACACCCTTGCCAGCAGGGGCGCCGCGAGAATCAGGACGACCAACGAAAACACGCCGCCGACAAGCGACGAAAACGTGGCCCAGCCAATGGCAAGATCGGCTTTCCCGGCCTTTGCCATGGGATACCCGTCCAGCACGGTGGCCGCGGACTGCGGCGTGCCCGGGGTGTTGATCAAGATCGCCGATATCGAGCCGCCATAGACTGATGTCACGTAGATTCCCAGGAACAAGGCTATCGAGGCTTCGGTGGACATCCCGAAGGTAAAGGGGAGCGCCACGATCAGTGCCGCCACGGTCCCGATCCCGGGCAAGGCGCCGGCGATCGTGCCCCAGAACGAGCCGATGATCAGCGCAATCAAGACGCTCACGCTGGCAAACTGGGCTATGGCTTGGGCAACCTGGTCCATCATCCCGCTCAGATCTGGTGGAACCAGGGCGACCGCGGCAACAGCAGTTCAAACCCGAATGTGAACAGTGCCCATATCGCCAAAGGCGCCAG
>VXPN01000263.1 GCA_009839535.1 Boseongicola sp. SB0662_bin_57
CGCTCGGGCTTCGCCCTCGCTCGCTGCTGTTGCACCTCAGAGTGGAACCCGGGTCTTATATTTGGGCTACCGCCCAGCGTCTCGAGGAACGCTGCGAAATCAGAATATGCAGTTGCGTGCTCGCTCGGAAGAAGAGCTTCGAAAACTTCGGCATTTCGCCCGTGACCGCCGAAAGTCACGTTGCCGCTGCCGACGAGGAGGACTTGCTCTTCGTCTGAACACAAGTAGATGCACTTGGGATGGAAGACGCCACTCGGCAGGCCGACAGGAACAATTCTGTATTCCTGTCCGACACGCATGGAACGACGCTCTAGGAGTGAAGAACGATATCCCTGGGCATCACAAACGAGCCAAATGTCATCGCACCCTTGCTGCAAGAGCGGGCGCAAGACTTCTGATTCAAAGTAGCTCAGGCTGAGAGCATATGTCGTGAAGAGCGCATGCTTCCAGCGCGACGCTGACAGGAACTCAGCAATGGTTGGAGCATGTTCTTCTTCTTGGGAACTCATCTGCCATATCCTTAGCGTGCCTTCGATCAAGCGCAATGGCGGAGCAAAATCCTTCCACGGGCAACCAAGGCGCAGGTCACTTTCGGGTTTGACGAGAGCTTCGCAACCGGCAAGGCAAACCCGTCAACCTTGTTGACCCAAAGGGAGAGTACCGCAATGTGTGGGACAGTTGTCGAGTCTGGTCCGTGATGGCACGATCGGGTCATGTCCGCGTCACAGGACATCATGCAGTTGAAGGTTCACCTCTAGGGTATCACCCCGATGATCAGGAGGAGCATACAGGTGCCGCCATCTACGACCTTGCACGAGTTGCATGGCATTCTTCAGGTGGCGATTGGCTGGGAGAGGGTTCGAAACCCGGGTTGGCTGCAGCAATTTTTGGTGAACAAGACAGAGCGGAGACAAGACCAGTCAATCAAGTGACCCCGCAGATTTTGGTTGCGCTCTTTCCGAGCATGTCGCCATCACATGCCAATGCCTTGCACAGGATGGAGGGCGCTTCCGCACGGCACTGGCCCTCGCGAACAGCTTGAGGTGGAAGCTTCTATTCCGGCAACTTGGCAAATCCCCGCTTATCCACAGACACTTTCAATTTCGGCCATGGCGTTCAAGGCAACGCCGCCGAAGACCACTCGCTTCAGAGTAGCTCCCAAGAATGTTGACAGCGATGCTGTCCGCCACTCGGACGGCGGAGCCCCGCACCTATGCTGCATCAGGTGAGCGCAAAGTGCGGTCTTTTCCAGCTGCCGGAGAACAAAGAGTTTCCCGATCATCTGCAGGCTCGCGCCGAGGACAGGGGCCTCAAGAGCCAAAGCTGATGCCGGGCACGGATGCAACGCCGTCGCCGGGACCGCGATTCCACAGCAACGAAGCAAGCGACTGCCGCGCTTCGCCAAAGGTTGCAGGAAGGCGAGACTTCAGCGATTCGTCTCGCCTTTGCTCTGACCGTCCCAGGTGTTCGGTTCCCGCGGCGCCGGCCTGGCAGAAGTCGCCAGCCTAGTGGGACAGCGGCTCCACACCCGCCTCGACGCCAGGCACATGCCTCGCGCCCAATCCGATCGCATGCGATTTAGCAGCGCGGCTGCCAGGAATTGCTGCACTGCTTGCGGTCTGCATTGCACACGAACCGCTAGTTTGCCATATTGATGTGCACACCGATGTTGTCTTCGAAGGTAACATGCAAACGCTTCACACTCGTCTGATCGCAAACCAGACCTGATCCCAACTTACCAAACGACGAACCATGACCCTTTGCTTCCGGAACTCCTAGACATGACTGCATCACTCGGTTACGACCCAAGTCACCCCCTTCCGGATCCAGTGGCCATGCCTGATGCGGCTACCGCTCGGAAATTTGCACTTGGAACGCGTTCACGCCATCTTCGGAATGTTGAAAGTGATTTCTTTCAAGTTCCCCAAAGCTCCAACCAACCCAAGCCACCCCGACAGGTTTCTCACGCGGCAGTTCGTATCCTGGATCCCATAGACGCATTTGCCCGCCAACTTGAAGAGCGGCTCGCAAGCCTAATGGAGACTGTCAATGCATATGATGACCGCATCTCCGCCTTGGAAGAGCAGGCCGCGGTTGAAGGGTACTTTCTAAACTCTCGATCAAGAGAGACCTTTCTGGAATTCTTCATAAGCAGCCCTTTGACAAAACTCGGCCACCTTTTTCTTCTGGAAAGCGGCAACCTGCGTGCCGTTTGGAAAGGTGACGACAAGTCGCACGTCGGGCTCCAGTTCTTGGACAACGGCCTCATACAATATGTCTTGTTTAGGCAGCGACTTGCTGACGGTCCGGTATCAAGAGCGTACGGGCGAGATACGCCACGCGGCGTCCTCGCACAAATCTCCGCGCTCCAATTGGACCAAGCAGTGTTTCGGTGAGCGCCGGGGAAGTACCCGAAGCGCATCATGTAGTGCGATACGTCAAACCATCGTTGATTGACGAAGAGGCAGTGGATGGCAGTGCATTCGTGCTGCGCGAGTCTGAATCCGGTCTTTCTGTGAACTGGCTGGAATTCTTCGAAGACAACGACTGCCCTGATCCGGTTGCTGCAATCCGCGATCTCGCCAGAATATCCTTGGCATCAACCGGCCACTTCGCGAAGCTCAGCGTTGGCCAGACAAAGGAACATGTACCCGTCGCCGCTGCTGACGTTGGCATTCCTCTTGAGCTGGCCGTTGTTCAGGCTCCCTTGCCCCGAGAGGCTGACTTTGAGGCTGACCCGTCTCATGCGGAAATTCTCGGTCTTCCTGATCGCGACGAAGATGCCGCAATGGTGGTAGGTGACTTGATTGCTGAGTGCATCTTGCTCCCGCTCATTCCGGCGAAGGCGACCTAGGCCGATCCAAGACCTCATATGCCGACCCAATCCGCATCCAGCGCATTTCTTGCGCCATTCAAAAGCGGGTATCACGCCAAACCTACCAGTGTCGCTGATCTTGCCCGCGCATGAAACCAACGCTTCACAGGCAAGATGGTTCCGATTTCCTCCAGATGATCCAAGAAAGCATATAACGACTGATTAGGATGCGAAGGCAGCATGTCAACGACTTCCACCAGCTTTTTGTCAAGCCAGGAATACCACTCATGTTCCTCCTCTAAGGCCGCTGCCGCCTGCAACAGGATTCGAGGAATGACCTCCACCTCCTTCTCAGTCACCAGCGACGAGATTCTCACCACTCCGTCACCAATACTTGAACAAAGTGAAGCACTTCGATTTGCTGCTGCCACGACACTCGCGCGTTCTAGGGTCTGAAGCGCTCGAGAGGTTTCCTTGACGTCCATTTCTGGCGCTGCGTCACACGCACTCTCGACCGCCAGTCTTGCCAGTTCGAGTTGTCGTTCATTCAAGCAATGCAACTGGGAGAGAGTGACTAATGGCAGCACTATATCGCCGTCCTTTGCTTGGGCAAGTTCCTCAATTTGCTCATTCACGTGGTCAGGCGGCGCACGGTCAGGTCGCCTGTCACCTTCCAGCGGACCAGGAAACCACAATGCCAGTTTAAGGCCGGACTTCTCAAGTTCCTCCAACTTCCCGTCGATCGATCCTGACGCTGGCACTTCTCGCCCGTTCTGCTCATGGCGTCTTCTCAAGGCCTCAAGCCGGCCAAGCACTTCATGGCGCAATCTATCCGAAGTCATTTGCGCCGCAAAAAGCATCGGCTCCACTCTTGCGTCAACGAGGCCCGCGTATGCCCCTGCTGCCGACATGTACTGACCAGCCCATTTTTCCAAGCTTCCCAGGTCAACGGTGTATCGCGACCTCAACATTGTTTCGACAACATAGCCGGCCTGCATCCACGCCCCGAGCTGTTTCCAGTACCCCGGCTTCGTGGCGCCATCCTTCAGCAGGCCAATGCGGTTGAGGACAAAGTTCCCAACTATCTGCAGCAGCCCGTATACGTCCCTTTCCTCATCGAACCCAAAATTTTCGTCCAGAAGTTGTTCCACGGCCTTGGATGCAAAATCCCGAAAGCGGTGATCGTGTTGCCTGTATAGAGCCACGTCCAGCGCACCAAGCCGGCTGAACGGATTCAATTCGGAATTCGCGGCTCTCAGTGCCGACCAAACATCGTCATCACTCTCATCGGCCAACCACTGGCCCGGCGAAAGTTCGTCGTGCACCGCTCCGAGGCAGCAAATGTGCAGCCCGCCTTCCAGTTCTCGGCCAAGGAGCGAGCACCTGTGCTGTGCAAGGGTATCGCTCACAAATGAATTCGCTGTCTGGTCGACCGGCGGCGGCGCCACGAACCGCTCAAAATACTCCATGGATTCTGGAACAAAGTCGCTGGGGCCCACTTGCTTGCCACCTAGTATCTTGTCCGCGATGCTGGCCTGCGTTGCGGCAACACCGTTGAAGCTCTCTTCAAGGAGACGCGACACCGTACTGAATTCCGGGACTGCAGAGCCAATTTCCTCCCGGAGTTGATCTTTTGATTCGAACGTCGGACCTAGCCTGTCGGCAATTCTGTCAAATGCCGTCAAACGAACTTCCGAACTTGGAGACAGAAGGCACAGATCGGCCATGTCAACTTCTTGTGTTGCTCTCTCGGCATCCAACCAGCTCAAACGGATCATCTGGCTCTTTCCATCATATGTCACTGCCATTTCAGTGTCTGCCAAGTCCAAGGCCGTTGCTTCGCCGCCTTCGACCAGCGCTGCGGTCGCCGCGCTGAACAGGTCTCGATCCACAATCTGGATGGTCGGCCCAATCGAAATAACACTCTCCGCGCTATAGCCACTTCTCTTGGCGAACTCTGGGTCGTCTCTGAACATCAATGCCCGGGCCTTCTCCGGGAGAAGCTCCAGGATCAAATTGCCGTATGCAGCTTGATTAGTGTCGTGATCCGCGATTGCCTCAATGGCCTTTCTCGAATTCAACAAGGCAGCGTGGATCCTGTCTGAATTCGCGGGCCACAGATGCTGCAAAACGGTTTGCTCTATCCAATTTGCATAGTCATCTTTGCGTGCCGTAGCTATGCTTGAGAGTGGAAGCAGAACACTTCCAACGCGTAGCGAAACGACTTCACCAACCAATCGTCCGTACTCATCGAAATCCAATGCCTGGTGACCCGGGACTATGGTTTCCATCAGATTCCGCCAAATCCAGCTCGTATGGGCCACTACCGCCTCCGACGCCAGATCTGTGTCATGCCACATCTCGGAAATGGCCGCAGTGCACGCTGCCCTTGAGTTGGACACCAACGCAAACGCCTGATGCCAATTCGTCAATGCTAGCGAGTCACCTAGTGCTGTGGATTGCCGGAGCACTCGCAATTCGACACTTTCAACCGTTTGTCCCTCCCTCACTCCGGTAGCACGAAGCCAATGGCATATCTCCTCTGCCTCCAAGGGGACAAATGCAAACCCGGCAGCTCGCAACCTGTGCCGAACACGGATGTAGTCTTCCTGCGGCATAAGATCGAACTTCATCAAGTGCTTGATGACATCCAGAACAGTCAAAATTGGCTTTGCCTGGTCATTCGATCCAATGAAGTGCGAGTGACTGTTCAAGAACCGGTCATCGATGCACAGCGCATCACACTGTGAGCCACCCCCCAAAAGCGACGCCGATGCCTTGAAGCGAAATGATCTCTCTGCATCCTTGAGAATCTGTGCAGCCGGCTGCGGCAAAAACGACGCCGTTCCCTCTTCGAGACGAGACGTGATCGTGCGCCTGATGGACTCAATGCCGGACACAACTCTGTCCTCGGACTCCTCTTCATCGGCCAAAGCCCGCATGTCCGCAAAAGCACTGTCACGAATAAGAACTTTACCGAGAGCCGCAACGATCGGCTGAAGAACGTGTGCGGCGTTAAGGTAGTCCAACACGACATCGTCGAAACAAAACTGCCTTGTTGCCAAGTCGCTCGGTATGCCGGAATCCTCCGTATCACCGCAATTTCTCAAGACGGAACAAATGCGCCCGTAAGCGTCTGCCTCGATTCTTCCATCTTCCTTCAGCCAGCTGCAAAGGGACGTCAGTGAGATGGTAACGTCCTCATATTCGCCCAGGTTGGCTTCCCTCTGCATCAGTGATCCAACCGCATAGATCGGGCGCGTGCACACGGCCATGGCTTTTTCGTTTCTTGCCCACTGCAAGACTTCAGCGGTCGCTCTTCCAGTCTCTTCAACTAGCCATCTCGGCGGCGCGCCCTCCAGATTCAAAGTTCTGATCTGTCTCTGGTCGTGTAGCCGCAAAACCTGTTTTGCCCCGGCAATTCGGGATGGTTGGTGGAAATGCGCCTCAGCCTTCTCCCGAAACAGGTGTTCAAAGATGTCGGGGGAGAACTTGACGTGACGAAAGACGTCCAACGACGCATCCAAAATGCCAAGATGATGCAAGACCAAGACCGAGGTCACGTCAACTCCCACTGTCCAGTCGTCCTCGATCTCGGTATCCGGTCGGCCAGCCGCTATGATTGGCAGTGCCACTCGATGCCGACCGTCGGCTTCTTTTGCGTTTTTGCTGGAAAGGTCCAGAAGCAACCGACTCAGCGAAACGCCGAACTTGTCCGCCATCATGCCGATGGGTATCTCCCCTTGCGTCCACTTTCGGTCTACCTCAACGAGGTGCTTGCGACGCTTGGGCAGCCAATCTTCAACGACGTAGCGGAGCGACATGCTCCGGACCGGCCCTTCGTCATCCGTAGACAGCTCCGCTGCTCGCAAAAGCCACTGCGGATCCGCCTCCTCCTCGTGGCCAAGTCGAAAAAACTGCCAGCATACCGCGGCCAGAACCGCGGCGTCATCAGGCGCCCTATCCGCCGCAAGCCTCAACAGTTGCAATGCCCTTTCTCTTGATTGGCTCTCCTGTCCTACAAGACTTGCCAACGAAACCAGTTCGAATGCGTCAAGTTGTTCCCGAAGCCCCCATGCTGCGGTCACCATCCCCCCAAGGACCGCCCAATTTCCGGAGGCGATTGCGACCTTCACACCAATGAGCAGATTTTCCGTCGTTAGTCTCTTTTGCTTCGACCGTTCATTCGCTTTCTCCGCTTCCACGTATTTCCCGGCGTGAAACAGCGCAATGCTCTTTGCGTTGAGTAGCGCTTCACTGTGATTCAAGAGATCCCCGCATTCATCCAGAAAGGACAAAATACGTTCGTGATCTAGAAATGAAGGTCCTGAATAGGATGCAACGACATCAATAGCAATTTCTTCAGTCGGAAATCTTTGAAACAATTCAAGGCAAAGCGGTCGTAGTGCCTCACGATCATTTCTTCTCTTGAGAAACTCTATCAGGTTCCGTAAGTCAATTATGCTATCAGTCTTTCCGTATTGCTCTTCCAGTTCATTTCGAATGTCTTGGCCCTCGTAGGCATCTATCATCATTTCAAGTCGCTTGAAGTGATGTTTGTCCAGTGAATCTCGATGTCGTTCCAGTGCGCGACGCGCATCGTGTAATGAATCTTCATCTGTGAGAATTGATTCAATGTAAGTTGATACAAATAGTGCAGGCGGAATTATGCTCTGTAGATGCTCTTCATTTTCTTCGAAGTATTTTTTGAACCGCTCCCGCCTCAATTTGTTCCTGTTGACAAAGAATTCTGCTACTCGTGCGCGCTCATCGAGTCCTCCGAGTTCGCGTCTCTTGTCCAGGTAAGCTTCCAGCGGCTTTCTGTCATAGTCTATCCCAAACGAGTGCACAAAAGGAACAAGTGCCACAGACGTTTCTGCATCTGCCATTTCTGCACCAACGCGTTCGCGTTCGGCATTTCGCTTGCCCGCATCGGGTTCCATTAGGCGCAGCCAGAGAGTCCAATCCGCCAAGTGGTTGAGCCACTCTTTCCCTATCCGTCCTCGTAGAATCTGCTCGGCACGTCGGAAGCACTCCAGTGACCTGGCATGGTGGCCCGCTGCGGCGGCGCTCGAAATTGGCGCTATGCCGAAAAACAAGGGAGGGCCATCAAGAACACGGTTCCTAAACTCGTCCGGAAGAAGAAGTGCCGCGTTTATTCTGCCCTCAGCAATTGCAAGCGCCGGAATTTCGTCCCACATTGGCTGACTGCCTGGCAAAGTGGCCGCTGCATCTTCCCATCTTCCGCAGCTTGCTGATGCATAGGCCCAATCGACCCATCCAGGACCGGAAAAGAAATTCTCCTGGTCGACAACTCCTGATTGATCAAACCACTTCAGCGCTCGAAGCGCGCCTTTGGCCCGCATCAGGATTCCAAACCAGACTGACCTGGAATCCTGATCTCCTGCATCGCGAAGGTCACGTAGCGCCCCGTCTGCATCGCCTTCGGCCTCGCGAATGAGAGCGTCAATGATTGCCAAGTTTGGGCTCGGTTCACTCTTGGCGAGGCTCTCTCTTAGGTCTTTCGCGAATGCCAATGTCTCCATCCGCTCAGCACATAATCTTGCTGTCCACTGGAAGACATCCTGTTTCGAAGACTCATTGATTGTAGAAAGGTCGCCACCGTTCACGCGTTCAAACAATTGTAGAATTTTCTGTCTTGCTGTTTGAGACTCCAATGAACGAAGAGCCAGAATGTCTCGAAGTTCGTCTTCGGCGAATGGTGATAAAATCTGTTGAACTATTGGGAACTTCTCTGTGACTAGGTCAGCCAAAGAATTGACGTGCTTTTCTTCAAAATCGTCGAGACGAGAATTAAAGTCTCCATGCATTCTTTGGAACATTCCTGCCAATGGACGCTCTCTAGAAGACATTGAAGAAATATATCCGGCAGCCAAGATGCCGGTCACAACGTCAATGGGACCCTTGGCACGGTTCGCTTGTTCTCCAGTATGTTCTGAGTACGCTAATGCAAGTCGCTTTCTTGCTTCAGCGTTGCTGGAAGTCGATCCCATTATTTGATCAGTCGCAAGAGTTTTGAAATCCTCTTCAACGGCATTGTTTCTGATCCATTCCTTAACCGCGTGAACCTTAAGAAAGTCTGGTGCGATGTACTTATGTTCAATGGTGTTCAAGAGCCCTTGCCACCATGCATCCGTTATTTGTCCGTCTCTCAATCTGCCATACGTATCCCGTAAGACATGTTGTAGAAGATCAGAATTGTAGCCTTTTCGACCCGCCGATCTTTCATTGTGAAGGCGTACAGCATGCGGTATCGTCGCGCTGAACGCCGATCGCAATGCAGCGGTGAATAGGGAAGATACTGCATCTGACATTTCTATCGACCCATCATGGCGTTGTCGGAATTCGCAATGTACTGGAATTTGCAAAGTAGCGAGGGAGCTTGGCCTTCCACTCGCTCATCAGGATCAAGGCGCCCTCGACGGTTTCGCCGCTGTTAACCAATTCCAACTCGCCAACCGGCGTGGCATTGTCCCAACGGAAGTGATCCGAGAGGAAGGAAAGAACCTCCCGCTTGTAGGCCGTGTCGAGGTTGTCAAGCTGGTCGCCCTTGGTCTCGAGAGCCACGATCCGCCTGGCCGCTCCCTCACGCCGGACGGCAAAGATGAAGTCCGGGTAGATCTTCGCCGACTTCCACCCTTGGATGCCGTACTGCTTTCGCGCGACGTTGCGGTGCCACCAGTCAAGCGTCTTCTCGCCGTCGATGTAGACCGCCACATCCCGCTCGTCACGGTTCATCTCGTTCTCGTAGACGGGCGAGAACAGGCTCCTTTCAAGCGGGCCGCCTGATTGGCTCGCGAGCTGGCGAGCGTTCTTTGGCTCAGTGGTCTCAACCCTTAAGGGCATTCGCCAGTTGCGGCCGTCGAGCCGCAAACGGAACTGAATGCGGCCCTCAAGCACCTCGTCCTTGAAATGGGCTTCGGCGCACGCGTTTCGCTTGACGTCTAGCCCCTTGCGCAGCTCTTCCACGATCAAGCTGGCGGTCCGGCCGAGCATGGCGTCGTCGAATCCTCGCGCCCGAAGTGCCGCCACCGTTGCGCCGACGATCTCGCGCCCCACGAAGGCGTTCTGAACGATGTCCGAGATCATCCGGACCGCGTGGGCCGGATCAAAGGCAAGGCTCTCCGGACTTTCAGTGACGGTCTTGCTGACGAACGGTTCGCCGCCCGTGTGCGCGATGCCGATCCTCTGGAGCTGGCTTTCCGCCGCTTGCGCGTTATCGGGCACGATCTCCGAGATTTCCTGCGGATCAAAGCCCCGCCAGTCGATCCTGGAGAGCAGATCCGTCTCGTAGTCTAGCTCGCGCGCGTCGCCACCTTCGACCACCATGACCTTCGGAAGATAGATTTCCGTTTTGGCGAAAGCCGGGCGGCGCTTGATCGGGCGGGGCGTGTCGCCGTTCCCGTCCTCGCCGTCCTGGGTCACGCTCAGGACCAGATCGCCGAGCCCGTCCCGTTCCAGGCCTTCCTTGATTCCGGCGACAACCGTCGCCGTGTTTGCGTGGTGCGTGATCACGTGGCACTCGTCGAGGGCCTCGACACCCGTCTTCAGGGCACCCGGCTGCCGGAGAATGCGGCCGACGAGCTGCGTCATGGCCTTCAGGTTGGAACTGGCAGCAAGGCTGCACAGCACGTAGGCGAACGGACAGTCCCAGCCCTCCTGAAGGGCCTGCTTGGTGACTATCGCCCGGACCCTGCTGGTCGAGGACAGAAGGTCCTGGTTCTCGGGGGCCTTCAGGTCGTTTTGCTGGGCCGTCTTGATCGCGATCTCCGCTTCATCGAAGCCGGCCGTCAGGAGCCATTCCTTCACGTCTTCGGCGTGGACATGGCCGCTTTCGCGCTGTTCGGCACCCGTGCGCTCGACCTGGATCAGCATGATCGGACGGATGTACCTGCCGGTTTCGGACAGCAGCGTCCGTGCTTCGGCATCCAGCGCCTGAAGCTTGGCCAGGGCGGCGTTCAGTGTCGCCTTCCAGTCGTTGCCCTGCCGGGGATCGAGGTTGAGCGGCATCTTGATCATGCCCTCCCGGTCCAGCTCGCGGCCTGTCACCTCGATCAGGACATTGGCGTAACGCCCGGCGTGATGTTTCCTCCTGCCGCCCGGCTTGACGTCCTGCGGCGTGGCGGTCAGCTCCAGGACGAAGCACGGATTGAAGCCGTAAAGCGTCCTGAACGCCAGGTCGGTGATGGCGCGGTGCCCTTCGTCCAGAACGACGACGGGACGGATGAGCCGCAAGGCGTTGCCAAGGGAGTCCTTCACCATCGGGAACATGTCGTCATAGGCGGCGAGGTTTGGAGTCGCCTCAAGCGCGGCCTTGTGCGCCAACTGCTCGCCCTCCGGCGGGAAGAAGCCATGCACGTCTCCCCGGTCCTGGAACATCTTCAGGGATTCCTGCGTCTCGCGGTTGGCTGACTGAAGCATGAGCAGCATCACGCAGAGATTGGATTCCACGTCTCGGGCGTCGAGACGGTCCGTCTTCTCCATGATCTTCACGCGTCCGGCGGCAGCGCGGTCGAGCGCCTGCCGGTAGGGATGCTGGCGGTTCTTCAGGTGCTTCAGGGTCTGCGTGTAGATCGCCTCGTTCGGCACGATCCACAGGACGAAGCCCGTGTTTTGTTCCAGATAGCGCCCCAGGATCCGGGACACGGACGAGATGGCAATCCAGGTCTTGCCGCCCGCCGTGGGCACCTTGAGAACGGCGTTCGGCACGGGGCGGTTGCGGCCGTCCCGTCTAGGCGAGAAAGGAATGTTCTTTCGGGACTTTGGCAGCCTGCGTTCCGAGCGAAGCACCTCCCATGCCTTCTCGGCTAAGTCGGGAATGGGAACGTCAAGATCGGGCTCGACGGCCGCAAGGGCCGCGATCCTGTCCGCCTTGCCCTTCTCCTCCTTGAGAACGTCGAGATAGCCTTCCAGCGCCGAGAACGCGCGATTCTGGTAGTCGAGTTTTCGAAAGCTGAAGCCCAAGGGATCAACTCCGGTCGATGCGATAGAGGGCGAAGGGCAGTGGCACAAATTCAACCGGGATGTTCTGCTCGGCCAGCATCTTCTGGCTGACGTACCTGGCTGGCGCGAACACAAGGTGCCGTGCCTCCGGATCCGTCTCTGCGAATTCCTTTGCCCGCTTGAGCGTCAACGCCGATTCCGGGGACTTGAGCCAGTCCAGGTCGGGCCTGTAGATCAACCAGACATGCTGACCCTCCGTCGCCCCGAGATGGAATTCGCTTTCGCGCATGACGTTCGGATCGAGAGCTCGGGCGGTCGCCATGTGAAAGAGAACGGAGCCAATCGCGTCATAGGTCGGCAGCGTTTCGCCACGGAGCACCTTGTCCAGCTCTATCGGATCGCCAAGAGTGCAGTAGGTGAAGCTCCCGCCAAGGCCGTCGGTGCGTTCCTCGACGGCCTTCTCTCCCGTGACGATCAGCTCGCCGTCCGTCACGGTCTTCTTGATGGCGTCGTATTCGTGGCCGTGCAGGTTTTCGATCCCGTCAACGGATTCGTGGAGCTTTTGCCCCTGTTTGAGTTTGGTCCACGTCAGCTTTTCGCGGAGAAGCTCGGTGCGCTGCGTGCCCCGGTAAGCGTGGCCGTTGATCACACGGCGCACCCGCTCCGCAGTTAGCCTGTCCGCATAGTCTTCCATCTCGATCAGGATGAACCGGCGATTTCCGCCATCCCGCTTGTTTGCCTGCAAGACTGCCTGAGCAGTGGTGCCTGATCCAGCGAAACTGTCGAGGACCAGAGCGTCTTCCTTGGGATGTTGCGAGACCAGGAATTCAATCAGGTCCGGCGGTTTGGGAAATTCGAAGTCACGATTGCCCATTATCCGTTCAAAGGCGACAGTTCCATCGCGTGTGTGAATCGGCAACTCAATCACGCTGGATGTATTGGTATGGTCGCCAAGATCGTCGAGAAACACTTTCTCTCTGGGACGGCCCTTTGCATCTGGAGGCCAAAGCACGCGCCCTTCGTCGATCAGGCGTTTCATTCGTTCCTGACCATATCGCCATCCTCTCTTGGGGCAGCCGAAGTTGAGTCCGGTCTCCGGATCGATCAGGTCGTAATGCAAGTTTGGCCTTGCTTCCCTTGATGCCATGCCAACCATGTTGCCACTGGACCACGGTCCTCGCTCGTCTTCGTCGGGATTCTGGAAGCTGGCTCCAAGTCTTTGATCGCCGAGGATGCCCTTCCCCACGACAATGATGAATTCATGATCGTTGGAAAGCCCGCTCTTGTTCCGGTTGTCCTTGTTCTGACGCGACTTCCAGACGAGCTGGCCTATGAAGTTTTCCGGGCCGAATATCTCCCAGACAAGATGAACGAGACGGGCGTTTTCGATGTCGTCGATCGAGATGAAGAGCAGTCCGTCATCTGCCAGCAGCTCTCTCAGCAGCCGCAGCCTGGGCCACATCATGGCGCACCACTTGTCGTGACGTAGGCCGTCCTCGATTCCAACCGGATTGGATTCGAGCCATTCCCTGATCATTGGGGCGTTGACGTTGTCGTTGTAGCGCCAGCCTTCGTTGCCGGTGTTGTACGGCGGGTCTATGAAGATGCAGTCCACCTTTCCCGCGTAGAGCGGCATGAGCGCCTTGAGGGCGTGCAGGTTGTCTCCGTGAACGATCAGGTTGCCGTCGAGCGCCACAGGACCGATGCCCTTGCTCTCCTCTGGCACCAGCGGCCTGAACGGCACCGCAAGATGGTGGTTGTAGACAAACTCCTTGCCTTTGAAGTTAAGTTCCGTCATGCGTGCCTCTCTTGAAGAGCCGTCGCGCTGCATGAAAGCAGCCGCGGCTCGTCTGTATCATTCCAAAGCCAACTTGCGAGAGCCATCCTTTGTCAAGACCCGCAAATTGCCATGAGCCGCTCACTCGTGCTGACCGTGGCCAACTCTTCGCCGGGCAAAACCCAACTCAATCCGGACATCGACTTATCCGGAGCGCAGAGACCTGAGCCACTCCAGCGTCTTGAGGACGGGTGCGTTCTGCTGGTCCACCGGGATGTGGGGTGGTTCATCCAAGTCCAGGACTACGGTCGTCATGTCGTTGGTTGGTATTTCCCATGCGTTGATGACGGCCAGATCACGCTTGCCTATTGGCAGGTCGAAAATGGGCTTTGGCGCCGCCTGCTCGTTTGGCATGTGTGCGGGCATCAGCACATACCGACCATGACGCGCGTACTCCGCGAGGAACTGATCAAGGTTCTGTGTCGAATTCGGGTACATGCGATGGAAGCGTGACACAAATCCGAGGACATTCTCATCCGATAGGGGAACATTGTCCGGGTTTGGGCTGACCATCACGGCATACGCAGCAGGCCTGTCGCGCGATATGCCGCGAACGATCGTGATCTTGAGATCGTCCTTGAAGTCGTCATCGCCGTACCGTTTGCGCCAAGACCTGAAGATGTCTTTGGCGGCCGCAAGGTTCTTGTACACAAGTCCCAGCATGGGCGGCTGCATGTCGGGACCGGGCGGGGACCTCATGAAGAGGGTGGCGTACCATTTCGCCTTGTCCCACTTTTGCACATCAATGGGCGAGATCCAGCGCGTCTTCGAGTGCTTGCCTTTGGCCACATCCCGCAGTTCTTTGGGCGCAAGGCCTTCGCCACGCTTTGCGTTGCCAATCGACTTGATTGCATCTGGAACTGGTGCGGGGGGCCAAGCTTCCGTGCGTTTGACTTCATAGATGGGATCGGCAGGATCGATCCAATCGGCGAGCGAAAGCCGTGCGCGATCACCATGCAGTTCATCAAGCATCATGGGAACGTTAGAGAACGTCAGCGCGCGATCCAGGGCGCGTTCATCTTCGAACAGCGCCTTTCCCCACGTCTCGGCATCCAGAGGCGCAGCGAAGCGAAGGAAGATCTCGAGAACGGCATCCTTCATCCAACGCGGAAACGACAGCACGTCTTCCTTGGTCTTGTATTCCATGACCAAGCGATGCGTGATCGTACCGACCGGCTCGCCTTCAACATCGGAAAACGTCAGAACCGGGCTGAGGCCAACGTCATCGGACGGCATTACCCGCAGTTGCAAGTGGTCCACCTGAGGAAAGATGCGATGATCGAGACTCGTCGCAAGCAAGGCTTCCAGTGACCCAAGGACGGCCTCGCCAATTCCGATGGAAACAAGATTGTTGGTGCAGGCCACCTCGATGCGGCACCCGAGCACGTTGGATGAGAGCGTGACGGTTTCCCCAAGGGCGAAATCTGGAACCGGATAGTCCGCTTTCACGCCGGATTCGCGCAAGTCTCGCATGATGGTCTCTACCCCTTCAGATGTTTCTTGGTCCGGCATCCAACCTTCCATTCTCAGGATGTCTTCATTGCCCATCAGGTAGAGCAGAGCGCAGCGTGACATCGGCAACGCGAGCCTTTCGAGGGCGTCGGGAAGTTGAGCGATGTCGCCCAATTCAGCGACGGGTGTTTGCAACAGCAGCGATGCGATCTGCGTCATGTGCGCCGCATGCATCTGGTCGAGGCGGCGACGCTGCCCGTCAGTGCGCGCTTGTGCGTTGCGAACGATCAGCTCCAACTCGTGCGCACTCAAGATCTGTGGAACGCGACCGAGTTTCAATTCGGTATCGAAGTGCCTGGACAAGACAGAAGCCCGAAGCGCGCCAATGCTGCCATGCCTCTTGAAGTTCGAGAATTCCTGACTGACGGCGGCGAGGGTGTAGTTCCTGGCAGCCCACGGAAGGCCGACTTCTTCGAAGGCGAATCCTGCGCCTATCAAGGCGTCGACAAGGACGTCTTCGTACTCCTCCTTGATGAGGAGCGTGAGGGCGCGGCCGAACCAGCGGATCGCTTCGCAGGGCAGTCCCTTTGCAAGCTTCTGGTACGCCCGTTGCACGTTCTTCCCTGCCGCCTCGCCTTCCCCGCTACGTGACGCGAGGGCATCGGTGATAGTTTCGAACAGCGTGTCGAATTCGTCGCTGTCAGCGATGAACTCGCCGATTTGTGTGAGGGCATCTGCGATGCTGGTGAACGGGAATGTCCCTAGCCCTTCGGCTCGTTTGATGACGTCGGTGAACGAGACCCAGATGTCCTTGAGCGGGTCGTCGCGATGCTCAACTCCTTTTTCGGAGACGCGGGTCATCAGCAACATGGCTTCGGCATGTAGCGCGTTGTTTGGGCGGTTGGTCTGCACCGCCAGGGCTTCCAGCGCGGACTTGAGTGCGGCGGTGCGGTCCTTGAGCTTTCCTTTCGATGCTTCCATCGAACCCGTATGAACACTCACTCGTATGAGGGGCAGCAAATTGCTCAGACGCTCCAGATCATTCGCATCGTCGGAACCGAGAGCTAGACGTTCGACATCGTCATAGAGTTCAGACGTGCGAAGGTGGTCCTCATGCCAGAAATGAGAGGTCCACGCCCACTCGTAGGCAATCGCGAGTTCGAGCCTTTTGAGGTATTTGTCTCGCGCGAGACGAAGTGCGCGATCGAAACGCCCGTTCACGTCGGCGCTCGAATGCTCCAATCCTCGAGCCAGAAGCGCGGCACGCCGTGCATCCTCGACCAGCGCGACAGATTGCCCCTGATACTGCGAGGCGTCAGCGATCCTTGCCTCAAGGGCCTCCAGTTCCGCCGAGCGTTTCGTATCACTTGGCCCCTGCTTCCTGGCTTGCTTCTCCGTACCCTTGCCAACGCCAAGCTCCTCGACGGCAATGGCCATGCTGTCGTGCTTGAAGACGCGGTCGAGCAGCCACGTGCGATCCAGAATTGTGACTGGAATGCCGTGCTCCTTTGTCAGCCCGTCCTGCAGGTCGGCCGATTTCTTCGCAGGGACGAACTGGTTCGTTACGCAGATGATCTGATCGTAATCTCGCTTGGTGCCAGCGATTGCGGCGACGTCAGACCTGATTTTCGGTCGCCAGTCCTTCTTGGCGCTGAACGCGAAGGCCTTGCGCTCGCCGGCCTTGTCGTTGTCGGGCACGTACCAGCGTGCAGAGACTTCACTCGACACGGGGAATGTCTCTGCGTCGGTCTTGCCGTCACCCCCTCCAATCGGACCCGTCTGAGGACGAATGTTCGGCGCGATGAACTTTTCGCAAAGGCGCTGCGCGAAATTCTCGAATGCGGTTTCGTCCTTCTGGTTGGTGAGCGTATCGAGGTGGTGGGACAAAACTTCGCGGCCGACCTCGTATTCCACTTCCGACACTGAATCGGAGAACAGGTCGGGGTGGCGGTCGCGCATGTAGCGGGACGGCGCATACTTCGTTTCAACGGGTGCGGTCTTTGCTTGTTCGGTCATGGGTCAACAACTTGGGATGTAGCACCACTTAAGAAGTAGTGGTCGTTATGGAAAGCCCCAAATGTAGCGTACGACTCGTGAAGGTCTACGCTAAACGGCCGCTCAACGCGCCCGACGCAGCGGTGGTCCAATTTCTCTTCAGATGTCGTCTGGTGGCGTAGCGGAATTCCGTAGAAGGTTGCTCAACACCGCTCGAATTCGGGGAAGATCCCGCGGTCGTGCTCGGCTCCCTGGTCCCGGACCAGGCCGAGCTCCCGCCCCAGCGTCTCCTGCCGCCTGCACCACGGCGACGGGTTCCAGGACATGGACTCGCGGTGCAGCGCGTGAAGCGTCGCCTTCGCCCTCTCCCTCGCCGCGCCGCCGGGCAGCCGCTCCATGACCGGCCCCTTGAGCGTCGGCACGGCAAATGATGGTGCGGCTTTCAGATTGTTCGATGGTCTTTGTGAGGTGTCGTTCGGTCAACGTTGGCGCAGCAAGTCGTTCCGGACGGGCGGAGCCTGACCACCTTGAGATCGTTGAGGGCGAGGCGATCGGCGGCCTCGAGGCCGGGTTCCGGATCGTGCGGGAGCGGCAGCGTTCGTGTCGCCGGCCAAGGCCGGATTTGGGTTGGGCGGCGGTTCCGGGAATCGGGACCGGCGAGTCCGTCAAAATGACGGCGGGGCCACGTTGATCCTGCAGGACACGATCCCGCCGCGCTCCCTGGCCGACTCCACGCACCTGTCAAGGGATTCGCGGTCATGCCTGTATATCCTGTTCGCGCGGACGAGGTTTGAATGGGACTTGCGGTCGGAGTAGTAGAGAATGTCCAGTCCCGTCTGCCAGGACGTCTCGGAATTCGCCGCGCGCCAGAACCAGCTGGCGTGCACGGGGTGAACGGCGACCGCGGCGACGAGCCACAGGACAGCCATCGCGCCGGCCCCGGCCGCGAGGAACGCCATGTTCCGCCTGTGCTGCCTGCGGGCGTCCCGGTCCCGCTTGAGCGCCTCGCCGACCATGGCGGTCGCGGCGTCGAGCGCCTTCCTCGACTTTGCGGCCTCCTCCCGGAAAAGGGCGACCGCGCTGGCGGCCGCCGCGTCCATCACGGCGGCATGGTCCTCCGCCGTGGTGGCGAGCGCCGGCGCGGCCCCGACGGCCTTGATCCCCTCGGTGTTGGCCTTGACAGCCTTCGCCAACGCGCCGATGTCGCTCCCGTAGTCCGCCGGGGTCTCCCTCTCGTCAAGCAGCTCGTAGATCGCCTCCAGGGCCTTGCGCTGCACCGACATCTCCGCGACGAGGTCGGCGATCGTGCTCGCCCGCCCAGGCCCGCCGTCCTGCTGCATCCGTCCGTCCCTCTCCGTCATCCGCCGTCCTCCCGCCTCAGCATATCTCGGCGCCCAGGCTGCGTTGGGCGCTGAGCGACCGCGCCCGCTCCGCCCGCAGCCGCTCCGTGCTTTCGGGCAGCTTCGCGTGAAGCAGTCCCTCCGCGGCCTCCCGCGGCACCTCGCCGCCCGACGCCAGCCGCGCCTCGCCGGACTCCAGGAGCGCCTTGGCCGGCCCGTCCTTGTCGAGATCGCGGGAGAGGCCCTTCAGCGCCCGGCGCACGTCGCGGAGCCCGACCTTGCGGGCCTCGTAGAGCGCCTCCTGCTCCGCGACCGTCTCGTTCCAGCGCTCGACGAACCGCTCGATCCGCCCGGCCGGCGAGCGTTCGAACCTCTCCTGCCCGGAGACGGCGTCCTTGAGCCGCGCGGACAGCGCCTTGCCCTTGAGGTCCTGCACCTCCTCGCGCAGGGCCCCGTCGCGCCTCAGCGCCGCGGCCAGCCTGTCCCTCGCGCCCGGGCGCGCCTTCTCGAGTTGGGCCGCCGCGTCCTTGAGCGCTTTCCGCTGGCCCTGCAGGGGCTCGAGGCCTTGCTCCCGATGCCTCAGGATCGAGGCCGCGGCCCGCCCGTAGCCGATCAGGGCCCGCTCGTACCGGGTTCGCCGCAGCGGGTCCGCCTCCGGGTCCGGCGGAGGCGGGATGCCGGCCAGGCGGGCCTCGGAGCGCGCGGGCGTCGCCTCCTCGCGTCCCGACCGCGAAAGCCGGTCCTGGCCAGGCGCGGCGGCCGTCGCCGGGAGCGACCGGCGGATTCTCGCGGCCTCGTCAGGCATGGCCTCGAGATGGGGAACATGCGGGCTGCCCTTCGCCAGCATCGCGTTGGCCTCCGCCACGATCATCGCGCCCTCCTCCCGCAGGGCGCGGCGGTCCGGATCCGCAGGGTCGCGGGAAGCGGACGGAATCCCGACCTCCCGCCGCGCCTGCCAGCGGCCGGCGCGGCGGGACAGGTCGCGTACCTCGCCAGCCAGCGCCTCCTGCCGGTCGCGCGTTTCCTTCCACTCGACGACGGCCCGGGCGGAACCCGCATCAAGTCCCTCAGCGCCTTCGAGCCGATCGCCCAGCCGGGCCGTATCCGCCCAGCCCGCGCAGTGAAGCTCCGGCACGGAGTCCCTTCGCGCGCACTCCCGCAGCGCATGCCAGCCACGCCGGAACCGTCCCGAATCGTCCAGCGTGCGGACGCGCCCGATCGCCGCGACGCCCTCGCGAAGGCCGGCCTCCCCTGGCACGGCCTCACGGTCCGGACGGTCGTGACGGTCGTGATGTCCGTTACGCTGCCATCCGTCCTGCATCGCGCGCGCCTCGTCCAGCAGCGCCGCACCGTCTTTCCGCCACGCCGCGTGCCCTGGCATGTCCTCCGGGAAGCGGCCTGCCGCCTTGGCCGCCCAGCCGAGCTCCGGCCACCTGCGCCAGTGGGCGCGCACCCGCGCCGCGAGGTCGCGTTCCTTGCGCTCCTCCGAGATCCGGCGCTCGTGCCCCTCCAGCATCGCGTCCAGCGTCCGCCGCATGTCCGGCGGCAGATCCTCGATCGCGGACAGCGCCGCCGCCCGCGCCATCACCTCCGCATGTTCGCGAAGGTCACGGGAATCCGTGCCGGCCTCCTCCGCGCGCCGCTCCAGCTCGCGCCAGTCCGCGACCAGCTCCTCGAACGTCTCCGGGTCGATGACGGGCGGCCGCTCCGGATCGATGCCCAGCGCCTCCAGCGCGCCGTCCCCCTGTCCGGGCCGGCCCTCCAGCGCCTCCACGAGCCCCTCGCGGTCGTCGGTCAGCAGCAGGAACTCCTCCGAGGCGCGGCTGAGCTCGACATGGAACAGCGCCTGGTCCACCGCGCCCGCCGAATCCAGCACCGCGATCGCCGAGCGCGCCGTCGCGCCCTGCGCGGCGTGGACCGTGGTGCAGTAGGCGTGGTCCAGGTGCCGGAGCTGCACGTCCTTCCCCGAAAGCGAGAAGGCGTGCCCCTCCGTGTCGCGGAACCGCACGCGCTGGCCCCCGATGTCCAGCACCTCCGCCTCGCCGCCGTTGACGAGGCCTTGCCGGCCATGGGAGGCCTTCCGGTTGCGGGTCCAGCGGATCCGGTCGCCGGCGCGGATCTCGATCTCCTCGGTGTCGTGCAGCCGGCACCACCAGGCGCTGTTGCCCGAGGGCCGGAAGCTCCGCTCGCCGCCGGGCGTCGCCAGCACGACCCTTCCGTCCTCCACGCCCGTGACGATGCAGACGTCGTCCTGGCGGCAGCCGTAGGCGTCGCGGTGGAACACGACCGTGTCCCCTTCCTCCCAGCTGCGGACGTCGGCCGCCTGCGCCCGCGTCAGCCGCCGGTCGACCAGCCGGTCGATGGCAAGCGACCGTCCGTGCAGCGCGCCCTCCGCCGCGAGCCCCTCGCGCACGGCGGCGTTGACCTCGCGACGGATCGCGTGGGTGGGCGCCATGATCGCGGTGTCCGTCCTCTCCTCCGGCCCGAGCGCCAGCCAGCGCCGTCCCGCCTCCGCGCCGAGCTGTCCGCGCGGGACCTCGCGCACCCGCTCGCCGAGGATCTCCGTCGCCTCGCCCGGCGCGCCCTCCCTGGACTGCCTGACGGCCTCACGGAGCGCCGGGTCGCGCTGGCGCAGCACCTCGTCCATGACGACGGTCTCCATGCCCGCCCGCTGCAGGAGCCGGAACGGCTGGCCCGCGTCCACGGCGCGCAGCTGCGCCGTGTCGCCCACGAGCGCCACCCTTGCCACGCCGAGCGCCCGCGAGATTCGCAGGAGCGCCTCCATGCGCGCGGTGTCGACCATCGACGCCTCGTCGACCGCGAGGAGCGCGCCCCGGAACTCCTCCCGCCCCCGCACCAGCCGGTCCGGATCGGAGAGGTCTCCGTGGCGAACGAGGAACCGCTGCAGCGTCCAGGCCTCGACGCCCGCCTCCCGCGCCAGCACCCGCGCGGCGGAGGCCGATGGCGCGAGGCCCAGGATCCTGCGTTCCCCCGCGAGCACCGCGGCCTCGCGGAGCATCGCGGTCTTGCCGCTCCCGGCATGGCCCTGCACGCCGACGACCTTGTCCCGCGCGAGCAGCAGCGTCCGCACCGCCTTCCGCTGGCCGTCCGTGAGACGGCCGCCCTCCAGCCTCGCCGCGACCGCCGCCTCGTCGGCAAGCGGGACGGCCCTTCCGCGCCCCTCGCGCATCAGCGCCAGAAGCCGCCGCTCCGCCTTCACCGCCCGGTCGGTGACGAAGGCGCGGTCCGCGCCCCGGCGGACGGTCTCCACCAGCTCGCCCTCGCGCACGAGCCGCGCGACGGCGGCGTCGATGTCGGCGAGCGTCCAGCGCCCCGGCGCGTGGCCGAGCGCCACGGCCCGGATCTCCGTCTCGGGAATCACCGTGCGCCGCTCCTCCGCGTGCGCCACCGCGCGCGCCACCGCCTCCAGCGGCCCGGTCTCCGGCTCCCGCGACAGCCGCTCCGGGGCCGACGGCCTGCCCGTGCGCCGGCCCTTCCTCGGCGCCCTGGCGCCGCGCGGCAGCTTCGGCACGGCGGGCACGCGCTTGCGGTTCCGGATCACGTTCGCCGGCAGGTCCGGCGGCGGCACGGGCGGGATCTCCGCGCGCGCGCCGGTCTCTGGATCGACGGGCCGGGGCGGGGCAAGCGCCATCCTGTCGCGGTCGAGCCCGAGGGCGCGGGCGCGCTCCCGCCACTCGGTGACGAGCTCGGCCAGGCCGCGGTCCCGCTTCCGCCTGCGCGTGTGCAGCGCCGCCATCTGCGCGAGCGCCGGGGTGTACGGAAGCCCCAGCCGCTCCAGGCGGTCGAGGATCGCCCGACGCCGTCCGGAGAACGCCATCAGGAACGAGCGGTCGTAGCCCGCCAGCTCGAACCCGGGCACGTTGCCGACCATCGTCGGCGCCGTCGCCATCCCCAGCGCCTGGAGCCGGCGGGCCAGCTCGTTGCGGTAGAAGGCCCCGATCAGCCTCTGGCTGCGCCGGATTCGGGTCGGCTCGACGCTGCGCCATGCGCCCGCCTCGTTCCGGGTGACGTTGGCCAGGACGCAGTGCGTGTGCAGCTGCGGGTCGAGGTCGCGGCTCGACAGGTGCCGGAACCCGGCGACGGCCATGCCGTCCGCCTTCACCCGGGGCCGGCGTCGCGTTGCGGGGTCCCAGCCGCGCGTCTCCAGCAGCTCCGCCTCGATCCAGTCCAGCGTCGCGCGCACCGCGTCGTCATGCGCCCGGATCACCCGCCGGTCGCCGGCGACCAGCGCCTCCAGCGACACCGACTTCGGGGCCGAGAAGGTGACGTCCCAGCCGGGGCGGTGCTCGCGCGCGCCCTCGCGCATCCGCCCGAGCAGGACACCCTTGTCGGGCATCTCGCCCGAAAGCAGCCCCGCGAAGCGCTTCGGGTGCACGTGGCCCCTGAGCCCCAGCGCGCCCGCCGCATTGCCGTGCCAGAAGCTCGCCTGCCGGTGCTCGGGATCGTCCTTCACGTAGTATCCGTCCCGCTCGTAGTACGAGAGCGCCGCCGTCGCGGAGGCGAGGCTGACGACCGTCGCGACCATCCGTTCAGGCTCCCCGCAAGGCGGCGGCCAGGACGGAGCCGGAAAGGGCCGGGCCGCACGGAACGGCATGCAGGGGCGGGGCGCCATGCGCGGACGGTCCGGGATGCGGACCCGCCAACGGACACGGGGATCGGCAGCGCGACGGCAACGGGCAGGCCTGCCCGGCCCTCGCGGAAGCGCGGAAGCGGAGTCCGGGCGGTCCTCCGTCGCCATGTTGCCGTGCACGGCGACGGCCGGCGACGGCGCGGCGGTTCAGAATCCGAGCCATCGGAGAAGCCGGTCGGGATGGTCCGTCCACGTCGCCAGCGCCATCCCCGCGACGAAAGCGGCGCACGGCCAGAGGACGGGCAGCGGCCGGCGGGACCGCGCCTCCTCCGTCTTCCGGAGGAGCGCGGACAGGCTCGTCGAGACCGCGTCCAGGCCGGCCCCGGCTTCCTCCCGGAGACCGTCGACGTCCGCCTTGATCCCGGCCGCGACGTCCCCGGTCCTGGCCGCGACGTCGAGGATCGCCTCGCGGTCCCCGGCCAGTTGCCTGGAAAGCCGCTCCGGCAAGCGGACGAGCGTCTCGCGGTCCTTGCGCAGCTCCGCCTCGATCGCTTCGGCGGCGACCTGGAGCCGTGCGGCGTGCGCGGCGACCAGCGCGGACGGCGAGTCCGGGCCGCCGTGCCCGGCGACCGTCTCCGCGACACGCGCGACGAGCCTGTCGCTCCAGTCGTCGAGCTCCTCCCGCGTCATCGGCCCGGGCCGTGCGGAGACCGCTTCGCCAACACGTTCGATGATCCTCGATTCCAGGCCCTCCAGGTCCTTCCGCGTCAATGCGGCCTCGCCCGACGCGGCCATCGCGTCGCCGAGCCTCGCGATCTCGTCCCTGACCGCCTCCAGCGCCGCGGCGCCCCCGGCCGGCCGCGTCGCCATCAGGTCCGTCGCGGACGGCCCGCGCTGCCCCGTGGCCCGCGTCCCGCTCATCCGGCGCTCCCTCCTTGCTGTCCGCCTCGCGGGGATCGCCCGCCCGTGGCAGGCGCCGCCTCGCCGTCAGGGCGGACGGCCGCGGCCGCAGCGACTCCCGTCCGGGCGTCCGCGAGGGGCGCGCGGTTCCGCGTCAGCCGGGCCATGTCCGCCCGCGCCGCCCTCTCGCCGCGCACCGCGGCCAGCCGGGCGCGGACCTCGTCCGCCCGTCCGGCGTCGAGCATGTCCGCCGCCCACGTGGCGAACATCGCGGCGACCCGGGACTGCATGTCCGCGACCAGCGAGGCCGCGTCCCCGCCGCCGGCGACGAGCGCGCGGATCTCGCGGACGGCCTCCAGCATCTCGCGCTGCTCGGCCGGGGCGAGCGCGAGGACCGGGGCCGACCCGTCCCGCTCGCGCCCGTCGCGCTCGACGAGGCCGACGACGTAGCGCGCGACCGTCTGCCCCCGGCGGGCTGCGTGGTCGCGCACGGCGTCCCACTCGGCGTCCGTCGCCGAGATCGAGAGATGCCTCGGAGGCCTCGCCCTTCCCGTCACGCCGCCCGCTCCCCGGCCATCGCCGAAATCGCCGACAGGAGGCTCTGGCCGCTCCCGCCGGGAAGCTCCTCCCGGAGCAGGCGGACGACGCCGAGGACCTCCAGCATGCCCTCCAGGAGCGACAGCTGCGCCTCCTCGTCGATCACGACCGGATGCACGTCCGGATCGTCCTGGAGCGCCAGGTCGAGCACGTAGCGCGAGATCGTCTTGCCCGCCGCCTTCGCCCGCCCCCGGATCATCGCCTGCTCCTCCGGCGGGCAGTGCAGGCTGCGCTGCCGCCGCCGTTCGCGCGCCGCGCCGCTCACGGCGCGCCCTCCCGACCGGTCTCCGCGCCCGCCGCCTTCCAGCGGTTCGCCGCGCCGGGATCGGCCAGGCGGTCCAGCACGCCCTCCCGGTCCATCCACGCGTCGACCGCGTCGCAGGCGTCCTCCCACGCCGCGCCGGCCCCGGCCTCGCGCAGGCGACGCTCCTCCAGCTTCGAGAGCACCAGCGCCTCGCGGACCGCGCGGCGGACGACCTCCCCCGGAAGGCCGTCGGGCGCCAGCGCCCGCGCGACGACGTATCTCGACATTTCCATGCCCGCCGCACCGGCGGCCCGCGCGATGCGCTCCCATTCGGCGTCCGTGGCCATCAGGCCGCGCTGCCTTCGCGCCGCGCTCATGACGCCGCCAACGGCCGGTTCACGGCCTCCTGCCTTGAAACAGGCCCCCGATCCGCCATTGCGCTCCCCCCAATGTTCCTGACATGCATCTTGTGGCAAAAGCGGTTCGCCACTGCAAGGCGACATGCCTGAATGTTCCTCGGCTGCAACTTTTTCTTGTATCATCCTTGTCGGCGGCCCGCAACAATGTTGCTTGACATTGCGGTCATTGCGTTGCATGCAAGGGACTTGCAGGAAAAGGCAACAGGAATCATGTGTGGCTGGAGCCACGTGACTCTCTCTTGAGCTGTCACACCCCACGCATCGCTGATGCAGGCATTGCCCTGTCTGCACTTGTCCGGTCCCTTGACGACTTTTGCCGTCAAACGGGGCCGCAAGGTTGTTGGACCGAGCGTACTGCGCAGAGCTATACGCGGATCGCCATCGCCCGGTCCTCGCAGGACACCGCCTGTCCGGCACCGATATACGAGCGACATGCGTTCCGGATCCCTGTTCCCAACATGTATGCTCTGGAGCACCTTGCCCTCTGTCCCTCCATGGCCGCCGTGTATGCTCCGGGCACACAATTCCCTGTCCCTCTTTGTCCACCTTGCATGCTCTCAGCATGCGGCACCATCATGGTCCAAACCCTCTTCGCGTGCTCACGAATTGCCCCCGGATCGGTCTTCGCAAATCCGAGGACGAACAGGAAAACCGCCTTGGGCTGCCGTCAACTTGCTTCGACTCGTCTCTGGACCCAGGTGAAACGAGCCGCCGAACGCGAACGGCAGGACGTCGTGTGCGTTTGCAGGCAGGCGCAAAGATTGAACGGAATGGCGGCGGGATCCGCCCCGCGAGCGGTCCGGTCTCGCAACCGACGCTTGCGCCAAGGCGGCCAGTACCCCGCTAATCGTTCACCAGATCATCGAATTTCACTCGCTGACGTCCAGGCCTCAGGCCACACATGACGCCTCGATCCCCTGCAAGGCATCAAGCCGCCAGTGAGATGCCGCCATCCGGCAAGCCACGGCGGCAACCGGATTACGTCCTTCCCCATAGTGGCGGAAGCATGCAAGCCGGGATACCAGCCGCCGACAGGAGCGACAACGTGTCCGAAACCGATCATGGCGAGCCGAAGTCGACGGGGACTCCGTCCCTAACTAGGTCCAGCTCGCGCCGCACCCGCGGCCTCCGTTTCTCCGATTCCGAGTGGGAGGAGATCAGGGCGGCCGCCGAAGGCGACTGACTGACTGTCCCGGAGTTCGTCTGTGACAAGCTTCTGGCCATCGTGCGCGGCAATGCCGCGGCCGGCCCCGCCGAAAGCCTCGCTTCGCTTGCGCCCCTGATCAAGCGAACCTTCCGGTACACCTGGTTCCTCTCCACCCACAAACGGGACGAGATGATTCAGGAGGGTCGCCATGAGGAGATCGACAGCTTGGTCAAGGAGGCTCGTGACCTTCAGACAGAATTCAGCAGACCGAGCCGCGACTGCGGACCGGCTACTGACGCGGCACGCCCAACCGGCCGCCCTGAAAGGGAGCGTCGGACGGTTCCGCGACAGGGCCCAAAATTCTTGTGTAGCACGCTGCCCGATACATGAGGTAGCGGATGACTTGAACCCGACCGCGCAAGCTCGCAAATTGGAAGTGAGTGAGGGCACTCTCGCAGAGGGCATGGACGCCATGGTGTCGCGCGACTGGCACAATTTTGATCTTGCGAAACGGACAGTCCGTACAACAACGAAGGAGGCCTGACCGAATGAGGGTTCCAGCCTCGCCAGCGAAGGAGATGGAGCTGAATCCAGATGCAACATCCGGAAGCCAGGAATTGTGTGAAGGGTTGACGATCTATTGCGCCGACATCGGGTCAGTCCCCAATAACAGTTTTGGATGGGCACGTCTCGTCGGAGATGAATTCCACAAGTGCAATTGCATTGTTGGTCTTGTCGATGACATTGCCTGTGCCTTGGCGAAGCAGCGCAAGGTTGCGCTTGGCTTCGAGTGCCCGCTTTGGATTCCCGTGCCCGAGGAGCCTCAGTACCTGGGGAAGGCTCGTCGAGTGGACAGGGATCGCTCTTGGTCGGCCATTGCAGGGGCCAACGTGCTCGCAACTGGCACCGCCCAGGTCGCGTGGATTCTTAGCGAACTGCGATCGAGATTGGAGAAGCAAGGAACGCCGTTTCCATCCGTACATCTGGCTTGGCCGAATTTCCCGACCAGCGAGTCCTTTCTGTTCTTTTGGGAAGCATTCGTGACCGGCAAGGCGAAGTCGGATGGTTCAGATGACGCGGGAGATGCCTTGATCGCTTGTCATGAGTTCAAGAGTCGCTTGCGAGATCCCGCTGAGACACTTGAACGTGAGCAACGGGTTCGATCGTTGATCGGAGTCGCGATTCTTTGGGCGGGATTGTCCGAGGATCTCAAGCTCCTGCACATGCCTTGCGTCGTTGTCCGGCCTGACGAAGCAAGTTGATCTACAGAACCGGGCCGGTCTTACTGCAATTGATTCTTTCGCGTTACTTCTGCCTTTTGTTCCTTGTCCGTCAGCTCGGCACGAGTGGAGACGGTCGTGAGGTTCGACTTGGCCTTGGTCCATTCCAAGGCGGTTCTGCACTACGGCCACAAGATACCGGGGCATCGACTTTCCCCAGATGAGTCCGGAGCGCAAGTGCCCCCGGATTCTCTTACAACTGACTGGTCGCTGCGAATTACGCTCCTGACCTTCAATCAAGCCAGTGCGAAAATCCTCAGGATGCGATCTTCGCCGCCGTCGTTCGGGAGGCCGTCCCGAAACTTCAATGAAGCCGGGGCGAAATTTCCCCGGATGCAGTGATGGTCCATCGTTACATGGGATATTCAGGAGGCCTTCAATGAAACCGAGGCGAAAATGCCCCGGATGCATGCCGACGTCACGCCACGCGCGAACGCGTACACGGCCCTTCAATGGAGCTGGGGTAAAGACACCCCGGATGCGTCGACGCGACAGTGAACCTGGTCGAACTGCTGCAGCTCCTTCAATGAAGCCGGGGCAAACACACCCGGATGCGACGTGAACGAGATCCTGCATTTCGTGACATCAGGGCACCTTCAATGAAGCCGGGGCGAAAACGCCCCGGATGCGTGCACGGAGGTGTAGACCTTGTGGCCGCTGGTCACCCTTCAATGAAGCCGGGGCAAACACACCCCGGATGCGAGTCACGCCTTCGACCAACGGCGTCTCGACCGCCTCGCTTCAATGGAGCCGGGACGAAAACGCCCCGGATGCCACGATACGCCATACCAGAATTCATGGCGGCTCTGAACCTTCAATGGAGCCGGGGCGAAAACGCCCCGGATGCCTCGACGCGGACGGTCGCAATCACCGCAGGGCTGTACGCTTCAATGAAGCCGGGGCGAAAACGCCCCGGATGCGGGCCTTCCGTTTGCCACTCTCGCCTGTGCTTGTTCCAGCTTCAATGAAGCCGGGGCGAAAACGCCCCGGATGCGGTCGTGGTATGAAAAGATCGGTTCGTCCCTCGTATGTGCTTCAATGAAGCCGGGGCGAAAACGCCCCGGATGCACCGCTGCCCTCGTGACGAAAAGCGCTCTCGATCGGGTGCTTCAATGAAGCCGGGGCGAAAACGCCCCGGATGCCTTCGACCTCGTAGGTCCGGCCGCCGGCCTCTATCTCGCTTCAATGAAGCCGGGGCGAAAACGCCCCGGATGCCCTCGCGCACGTGCTCGGCATCTGGTTCAGGATCGCGGGCTTCAATGAAGCCGGGGCGAAAACGCCCCGGATGCCACAGTTTCAGCGCGCGCTCGCCGGGCCGGTGATCGCGGCTTCAATGAAGCCGGGGCGAAAACGCCCCGGATGCCGAGCTTTACAAGGAGGCCCGAAAACGGGGCGGCGTCGTGCTTCAATGAAGCCGGGGCGAAAACGCCCCGGATGCCACCGTCTACGCGGTCCAGCCGGGTGATGTTGCCACGAGCTTCAATGAAGCCGGGGCGAAAACGCCCCGGATGCCTCGGACTTTTCGGCCGCAAGGTCATCGCGTCCAGCCAGGCTTCAATGAAGCCGGGGCGAAAACGCCCCGGATGCCTCGGCCCAATGGACGCCATTCCCGCGGACGCCATGGTGCTTCAATGAAGCCGGGGCGAAAACGCCCCGGATGCCTTCGCGGCTTCGCACGTTGCCCTTGGCCCGAATGGCAGGCTTCAATGAAGCCGGGGCGAAAACGCCCCGGATGCCCCCGAACTGGGCGTCCGTGGCGCCCTGCCGGATCTCCCTGCTTCAATGAAGCCGGGGCGAAAACGCCCCGGATGCCCCCCGTTCTCGTCTCGCGTGAAGCCCCCGAAAGCGATGCTTCAATGAAGCCGGGGCGAAAACGCCCCGGATGCCGGCGCACACAGAGCCGCTGGGATCGGGCAGTGTTCAGCTTCAATGAAGCCGGGGCGAAAACGCCCCGGATGCCCTTGACATGGGGGAAAATAGCGACAATCGATGGATCGTGCTTCAATGAAGCCGGGGCGAAAACGCCCCGGATGCCGACGTGGAGCCGTGGATGCGCGTTCGCCTGCCCAACTAGCTTCAATGAAGCCGGGGCGAAAACGCCCCGGATGCCTCGAGCAGCTGGACCGCCTGGACATGCGGTTCATGCAGCTTCAATGAAGCCGGGGCGAAAACGCCCCGGATGCCGGCGAGGCTAGGCGCACCAGTGCGAGCTTGAGGAGTGGCTTCAATGAAGCCGGGGCGAAAACGCCCCGGATGCCGTCGGAGGCGCTGTCGAAGCTGGTGCCGCTCGGCCTGCTTCAATGAAGCCGGGGCGAAAACGCCCCGGATGCCTCGCCGCTGCCGCTCAGCAAGCGTGACGCATAAGACGCTTCAATGAAGCCGGGGCGAAAACGCCCCGGATGCCTCCGCGTAGGGCGTGTCGCGGCCCGGGTACTCGTGGCTTCAATGAAGCCGGGGCGAAAACGCCCCGGATGCCCCGGCACCATACAACTCTCGGACAGGAAATAGAAATTCCAGCTGAATTCGAATGATCCGAAATCTGCCTGCCGTTTGATACCACAGCGAGCAAACGGGCCCCCAGATGTCGATCCGAAACATAAGTATGTCAACACTTTGAACGATTTCGAGCGACCCCATGTCCTAAAGCGTTGCCTCGCCGCTCGAAACGGAACGGCGGGATTGCAAGCACTTGGCTCCGAAGCCTGAATTGCAGTCCTCGCCTCTCCGGATATGTCCGCCCGCTCACACCACGACGGCATTGCGCTCGATTGTCGAAAACGTCTTCCCGATGCTCATGACTGCGATGTCGGTCTTGTCCGTCGGGCCGATGTCGATCAGCAGCACATGGTCCTCGCCAACCTTGACGAGATCGCGAAGCCTCGTTTCCAGTTCGGCCCTGCGGCGGCGCGAGAGACGACACTGGAAGACCGAAAGCTGGAGCCATTCCCCAAACCCCCGCATAGTATTGAAGACCCTTCGCCAGCGCTTGCTGTCGGAAATGTCGTAGGTGACGATGTAGGTGCGCTCGTTTCTCATGGGCACGTCCTACCTCGGAAGATAGTGCGGATAGTCAGGCAACTCGCCCAGCAGGTGCCGGCACAGCAACCGCGCCTGCAAGAGCAGAAGCCGGCGCATGCTGAGCCGGTAGCCGAACAACGGGTGCGTGGTCTCCTGTGAAAGGCGCCGCTCAAACGCTCCCACGAATCGCCGGCGACCGGCGCTGGTCAGCGAGGTTCCCGTTGGAGCGCTGACGAAATCGCCGGCCGAGATTTCGCCGGTGTTCACCACCGAGAGCACCACCGAATCCGCGATGACAGGCCGAAACGGTTCCATAATGTCGAGGGCCAAGGCAGGCTTGCCGTAGCGCGGGGCGTGAAAGAACCCGCGATAGGGGTCGAGTCCGACGGTGGCAAGGGCGATCGTGAGGTGCCGGGTCAGCATGGCGTATGCGAGTGAAAGCATGGCGTTCACGGGGTCGGCTGGCGGACGACGGTTGCGTGCGGTGAACCTGAACGGGGCAAGGTTCCCGCTCTGGTCCGGCGCTCGCGCGGCGACTGGCGGCGACAGCAGCCCGGCGAATGCCCGGAAATACGTTGCAGCCGCGTCACCTTCAACGCCAAGCAGCGCATTCTTCGAGGTGGCGGCCATTGTTGACCGGCGTGCTGCGTTGAGCCGGTTCAGGATCTCCTTGCGGCGCTCGCGGTCGCCGCGCCAGTTCCGCCGCAAGATGGTCCGCTGGTTGACGATCTTGGCGGCAACGAGGCTGCGGGCGAATCCCAGGCAGTGGCCTGCATCGAAGCTGTTCCGGTACTGCGCGGTCCGAACCTCCACGTTTCTGTGCCCGATTCCATGGGTGACACCGCGGAACCAGCCGCCATGGCTGAGAAACGCCACGGGGATCTCGCGGTCCATCAGCGTGGCCAGCGCGGGTGCCGTAATCGAGACATTGCCGAACAGGGCGACGTCGGAGACGTCGTTCAACCGCACCGTGGTTTCGCCAAGTTCCTCGTCGGCGATCTTGAGTGTGTCGCCCTCCTTCGCGACACGAGCTCTCTGCGACTGGACGACCAGCGGAAGCGCTTCGTCCGCACCGACCGCGATCGGTCGCGGCGCGAGGCTGGAGCCACCGAGCGCCTGCATCTCGTCCGGAAGGCAGATGGAGACAAGGGCGCAGCGCGGGCACTTCGGGCTGTCTCGCAAGGGTGGCGGGATGCGGCCCTGGGCTGCCGTCAAGCGCAGTTGGCTGATCGCCTCCCGTGCCGCGGCACGGAGTTCGTCATCCAGCACGACCCGGACGCGTTCGCGACTTTCGGCGTACCAGATGGCGCCGTCGTTGACCCGATGCCCATGCTCCTCCAGCAACAGCGCCTGAAGGCAGACCTGGATGCGTTCCGGTTCGTACGCGCCTTTCGCGACATGCGGGCGCTTGCCGCGCTTGTAGTCGATCGGCGTGACGGCCCCGCCCTCGGCCTCGGCGACATCGATTTTGGCGATCACGCCAAGCTTCTCCGAGGAAAGCGTCAGGGACCGGCTGACCACCTTCCCGTCGATTCCGTCCAGCGCTTCGGGTTCTGGAAGGGGCTTGCTTGCATGATCGACCTTCTTGTGGACCCGCTGGCCGTCCACGGTGTCGCCCGTCTCGGCCCACTCGGACTGGCCCCACATAAGATACGCGAGACGCGGGCAGTAGACGAACTCGTTCACCATCCGCGCCGGGACCAGCGGATCTTCGCCGGTTGCGGGCGGTGCCGGGAGATGGAGCTCCAGCTGACGGGAGGTCACGGCGCGGATTCCGGATCCGCCCTCGTGACGTTCATGTACTTGCCGGCTGAAATTCGTCGTGCCTGCCGCACATCGACGATGCCGAGGGCGGCCATCGTCTCGCGGTTCCCAAGGTCCGGATGCCCCAGCAATGACCGAATGCAGGCAAGGCTGATTGGCGCCCGCCAGATCGGCCATCGAAAGACGAAGCTTCCGTCGATCTCGCGTCGACCGCCAAGCATGCCCAGTCTTACTCGCCCACGCCGCGACACCGGAGCGACGGTCAGCACGGAGAGACCAATCGCGGCAAGCCTGTTTGCGCCGTGCTGCGTGGTTTCCTTCGTCGCCGTGTCGGTAGGATCCCGGGCACGCAGCGCGTAGCGAACGTCCTCGTGGGGATCCCAGCGAAACGACCACGTGGCGTCGGGTCGCTTCCACAGAGCGAACAGGGCCTCGCCCAGACACTCCGCCTCCGAGACCGCGATCCTGCCTTGGCCTTTGCCACGGCCTGGAGGCGCTTTCGTTCGCGGCACCTCTGCAAGCCGTTGCAGAAAATGCTGGTGCCCTTGTCCGAACATGAGGCAAAGCGGCGTCGGCTCCACCTTCCTGCCGTCGCGGGATATCGCCGCGTCGCTGAAGAGGGCCGCCCACAGGTCGGTCACGTATCCGCCCCGATCCGCGATTTCGGTCGCTCCTTGCAAGCTTCCGGCTGCTTCCTTCGGAGAGAAAGCAAGATCCTTTCGGTCTTCGAACTCGTGGTATTGGGCAAGGACGTTCACTCCCTCTGCGGCCGCTTCCACCAAGGCGTCCCGGTCCACGCCCTTCAGGCAATGCAAGGCCGGACGCAGCGGCGGGTCGCTGACCGTCCAGGAAACCCGGGCAAGCCAGTCCGGTCGGACCTCGTCAAGGGAGCGAAGCAGGCCAAGCAGCGCCATGAAGGCGAGCAGGTTGTCGGGCTCGATCCCGTCCAGGCGGTGAGTCTCGAAACCTGTCATGAAATGGATTCCTCTTCCGAGGCCCGATGGTCCGCAAGGCGCAGCATCGCCTCCAGGTGGGCCAAGCCCCAGGTTCCGTATCGCCGCTTCAGGTCGTCGAACAGGCGAGGCCAGTCGGCACCGCCGAAATCGAACGTGAGCGACTGCGGGCCGGATTCGCCCTCCTGCAATCGCCAGTCCGCGACGTCGACGCACGGCAGCGGCTTGTCAGGGGCAGGATCGACGAAACCGAAGAAAGGTCGGCCCAGACCGTGGTGACTCCCGACAAGCCAGAGGACGAGGGCTGGATCGTGCGCCGAGTTCAACACCGGGTGCACCCGCGCCATCTGCACCGACAACGCCTCATGCCGCCATCCCTTGGGCAGTCCGGCCCCTTTCCATGCCTGCGGCGACCATGAACGGCGACTCTTGGCCAGCGGCAGGCCGTCGGGCCGGTTCCAGGGATCGCCGCCGGCAAGCATGGCCTGGAACCGCAGGTCGGCCTTGCCGGCATCGTGAAGGCGTGCCGCGAGGCGAAGCTCCTCCGCAACATCGTCGAGACCAAGCGTTTCGGCGAATCGCGACGCGAACCGAGCGACGTTCTCTCCATGCTCGTCGAGACTCACGGCCCGGGCGGCGCAGTGCGATGCCGCGTCATCTTCCGTCGCGGGGGCGGCCCCGGACGGCTCGGAAAGTTCGGAAATTCCACGTTCGGCAACGAGAATGGCGCCTCCATTGGGTCCGGCCGCATAGGGAAGATGTACGTCGATTTGCCCTCTTGCACGTCGAAGCGCGTCCAGCGACGCCCGCAGGTCACTGATCGGGAGACCGACTTGCCTTTCGTCCTTCAAAGCTTTGAATGGAAGCGCCGCGATGAGGCTGTCGACCAGATCGAGGCCATCGACGCCTTCGGAGACAAGCACGTCCGAAACGCGTTCCCATTCGACCTCCGGGCTTACGAGACCGGCAGAGACTCGAACCGCGCAACGTCGACCCCGAAAAGGTGCGGCCGCCTTGTCCGCCACATCGGCAACGCGGGCGCCGGAGTCTGGTGCCCAGCCGAACCTGTCACAACCTCCGTAATCAGCCGGAACGACGATCAGGTCCCCGGGACGCAGGTGACTCGCGCTGACGACGCCAGTGCGGGCATCGTCGTGGCCGGCCCAACGGAACGCCCTTCTTTCCGTTTCTCCGATTATCCGTGCAGCATGGGCTTCCGGCTCGCGTTGGGAAGTGTCCGAAAAGTCGGCATCTGCATCGTCGGGGCGGCGCAGCCATGCACGAGCGACCCAGAGCGGGAGCTCGATGACCTCGCTGGCGCGCGGCGGGACCAGCCGGATCAGTTCGTTGACGGCGGTCTCGTCCACGAGATCCTCTTCCGAAAGGTCGCCGCGCCAGACAATCGAGACTCCCGCTGCCGTCCGTTCCGCTCCATGCAGGAACAATCCGATGTCTGGATCCACGGCCGGTCGAGGCGAAGTCTGCGACCACAGGTCGAGATAGGCAGGCATGAGAACCGGTGCGTTCGGGCGCACCGACGCTAGGTCGTCAGAATCGAGTTTGACCTCTCGCAACCGTTCGGACAACGCCTCCACTCCGAAGTCCACGGTGCCGCTCTCCGCGATCAAGCCGAGCGCGTCCCAGGTGCGGCGGATCCGGTCGCCATACACCGGATCGTCCTCCCTCTTCGCAATGTCCTTGGACAGCGCGAAGACGGCACCCTCGGCATCGATCGACCGCCCGGCACGGTTCAGCCTCCCGAATCGCTGCCGAAGCGCATCAAGGGGCGCTGCCTGGGTCACCAGACCGTCGAGATCGAGATCAACGCCGACTTCCAGGCATTGGGTCGCCACAACGAACAGTGGCCTAGATTCCGCGCGACTTCGTTCTCCAGTACGGAACGGGGCGAGCGAATTCGCAATCGCATCCCGATCAGCGCCGCGGGATCTCCCGATCATCAGCAGCGTGTCGGCCGCGTCGTCGTCATCCAGCATCGTGAAAATCTTTCTCGCCAGCGCCACGCGATTGACAACAACGCCAACCGCCGGGGGACATACGCCCCGCTTTCGCAAGCGGTCGGCCATCGCGCGCGCCTCGGTCCCAAACTGCTCGGCTGCAGAGGCCAGGTTCCCGCGAAGGGGCGGCATTATCGTGGCCGGCTTGCGCACGCCGATTCGCTTGCTGAGTTCAGGGTCTCTCCTGTCCTCGGGAGACAATGTGAACGGTCGTTTCGCGGCGTTCCCCGGAGTCGCGGACAGGAGCGCCACCTTGACCTGGGCATGGCCAGTCGTGCGCACGGCTTCCAGAGTCTGCCGGAACGGCTCGGCAAGATGGGCTTCGTCCAGCAGGACAAGGCTGCCAGTGCCTAGAAGTCCCGCATGCACCGGCTTCATGCGGTCTGACACGCCGTATCCCCGGAAAAGCAGCCGCGACCCCACCTGGTCGACGGTTGAGCAAAGGATGGTGGGCTGCGTCGGCGTCCGCGCCCAGTCATCCTCCAGCGGCGCACCGCCCCGAAGCCGGCAAGCGACCAGCGGCGGGCCTTCCTTGCCGGCCAGCTTCTTGAGACGCCGGGCGACTCGCGCGACAATCCCTCCATCGCATGGTCCAACCCGGAGGCCGGCATCCAGCGCCGTCGCAATCCTGCTGGCGCGGGCATGCGCATCGTCCACGACCAGCCGCCGGTCCACGACCAGCACCATTCGCAACGCCGCGCTGGCCGGTGCATCGCAACGCAGTGCCAGATGGAAGACCGCCGCGTCCAAGGCTGCGGTCTTCCCCGAACTGGTGGGAAGATCCAGCACGTCCGGCCATGAATCAGAGTCGGCAAGCCGGTTGACCAGCGCCTGCTGCCAAGGGAACGGCTCGCAACCGTGAATGCTGCGAAAGAACTCGGCAAAGTCGGAAGCCCGAAGCTCCTCGGTCAATTGCCTGCACCCCGGCAAAGGCCCAGGCCGTTGAACCTCCCCGCGCCAATAAGGACGGGACCGCCTACGCTCCGCTCGAACTCGATCACGGCATGGACCAGCTGACGGCTCTCAAGCGACCTGGGCAGCTTCCATCGGGTCCAGGGAGGCTCGCCCGCCAGGGGACGGGCCGGTGGCGCGCCCTTGACCGCAGAGTGCTTGCCGACCCGAATGCGATCGATGTCGGGGCGGGGCAATCCGGCATGTTGGCAGGCACGCGCAACGAGCTCGCGGACCTCAGTGTCTTCTTTCCGCTTGAGGTGCCGGTCCAGCACGATGGGCGTTACCGTAGCCCACCGGCGCGATCCATCAAGGTAGGGATCAGGACGAAGAGACCGCAGGCGGTCTCCATGCTCCGCTGCGGGCGCGAGCTCGAGCGGCTTTCGAAGGGGCGGTCCCTGCAGAGTCAGCACACGTCGCTGAACGTCGGCTCGAAATGGCGCCAAGACTTCGAATGCCGCGCGAAATCCGTCGATGCGATGCAGCGCTTCTCCGGACGGAGGCACCACGGCGAATCCCAGGACGCGGCCGTCGCCATGAGGCGAGCCCACGAAGGCCATGGGCGCGATTGCAAGATGGGGATGTCGCGTGGGCGTTCCGTCGGGCGCATGCCCGGACACGATCTCGGGGATGGCGTCACCCCGACCAACCCTGCGATAGCCGGCCATCAACGTCTGTCGCAGCAGGCGGCCGACCAGTGCGGATGCCCGAATGTCGGGAACCTCGCCGGAAACGGCCTCCAGGACCAGCCACTCGGTTGCGGTTTCGGGCAACGGCGCATGTTCCGCGAACACGGGTGCCCCCGGCCTGATTTCCGGGCGGGAGGGCCTGGCGCGATGCGCCTCTTCCAGCTCGATCAGCCTGCCGGGATAGACACGTCGACGTGCGCGTTGCTTGCCAAGATGCGACCCTCGGGTCTCGCCGGGAACGAACCGGCACCGCGCAAGGCTGGCCGAATGACCGAGATATCCGACACAGCCCGCGATCGCGTTCAAGGCGTCGACAGTCCCGGCGTCTGGCGCATCAGGCCAGACCAGTTCCACCTTGGGGTCGTCGGGCCTCGTTGCGGGAAAGCGCCGCGGCTGGCGAGGGCGACGATCCGGCAGCACCTTGAGATAGGTCTTCGTCGCCTTCGACGCCCTGAGATCGTTCGGCGGCACGAACACGTCGGGGGCTGTTCTGGGATTGTGTCCGCTGGCGTGTATGACGGGAGGCGGCTGACCTTCGAGCCATTCCAGAGCCGCGCGCTCGACCGGGGCTTCACCCCTGACTCCCCATGCCGACACCAGTGCCGAAAACACCCGATCGGGCTGTGGCGGCCAGTCGGGAGCATTGCTCCCGGGACCGCGCGATGCACGACAGACGCCGGTCAGGAACTCAATTTCGAGCACGAGGCTCATCGGTCGTCCCCGTCTTCTCCGCCTTCTCCTTCCAGCGCGAGTTCGCGGCTTCTGCGCACGATCTCGACCAGCTTTTTCTGCGGCGTCAGCGCGAGAGATCGAAAGTAGAAGCCCGCATCCTCCGCCTGCCGGAACGCTTCCCGATACAGCGCCAGCGCCTTGGCGCGATCGAATTCGACTTCCGTTGCAGATCCGTCCCAATTGACAAGCTCGAGCGGGGCAGCGCCCTCGCAAACGAGATCGCAGCGTGAACGCAACGCATACCCGCGCGCATCCTGCTCGGCGACCGCCAACAAGCCGAGAGAGGCGACCAGCACCCGCCCTGCCGCATCGCGCGCGCCGCCGCCGAACCGCAGACGCCTGATTCCGGCCAGCGTGATCGCGACCCGATGCTCCGCGTGGTCGCAGGTCACGCCCAGAGGCTCGACCGACGGTGCAATGTTGCCGTGATTGATTTCCGACGGCCGCACCCTCTTCGCCCCCTTTCCCGCATCCTCCTGGTTGGTGCTCCAGCCGGAGGCTCCCTTGTAGACCTCCACCTTGCGAAGCACGCCGAGAGGATCGATCCGGCTTCCGGTGCGGCGGCCCGAAGTTCGCGGGATGATTTCGCCGGTTTCCTGACTGTGGACGATCTCATCCACCGGCGTGTCGACGGCCACGATTTCGGAAACGATCGTTCGCGGGAACTTCGCGCCGAAGCCGCCGCCCTCTCCCTGGCTGTGCCATGCGCCGAAGACCAGCGCCGTGGGCGATAGCTCCAGCAGCGCGGTTGCGTCGGCGGGCTTGGCGGCCGCAAGACGTCGACCCTCGTCGCTCTGCATGAAGGGAACGTCGCCGAGCAGGCTGTCCCTCAGGATGGCGTCGTAGACACGGTGAGGCGCGTCGAGCGAGGTTATGCGCTCCAGGGGGCTCACGCCCGCGCCTCGGAAATCCACCGTGACGTAAGGGATGTGAATCGGCTCGTCCCCGCCCTCTCCGTCGGCTGCCGCCAGGAGCGATTCTTCGAGACGGTTGGCCTGGCTCTGGACGCTGTCGATCAGGACGCACCAGACCTCCTTGCCGTCCATTCGTCGCCGCTCGAAGACATGGCGGGCGGGATCGTTGTTGCGTTCGCCCGGATAGGTCGGCGGGAAAATCTTGTCGCCGCGTCCTCCGATCGGCTGAAGACGGGCGATGCGGCGAAATGCCGCCGCATTGCCGATCACCTCTCCCAAGAATCCTGCATCGATCTTCATTCTTGTTTCTCCTGTACAGCGTTTCGGTCAGTCTGTTCGTTGTGGTCGATCCCCGCTGCATGCGTCTTGCGCCATGCAGCATGCGGAGGCGGCCGGAACTCAGGCGCGCCTTGCGGCAATTCACACTCGACGGTCGTCATGGTCAGGCTCTTGCCTTCAATCTTCAGCGAACTGATCCTTCCAATGTGCACACGAACCATCGGCCAGCCTCCCTGCCATCTCGTTCACCCAGAACGATACGCAGATTGAAATGTATTTGTCAACTCCCCTTAACCCTACTAATATAACTAAGTAATCTTGATGGGTGTCTGCGCACTCAATCGCGCACCGTGCGCATCAGGCCACATTGAAGCGTTATGTTCGTAGGGTTTGCAGCGTCACGCTCCGCTCGGCATCCGGGTCGCAAGGCCCGGCTTCTTTCGTTGACGCGGCTTCCCTCCGTCAGGCGGTCAAGCTGTCACGTATTCTCGGCCGTGGCATCCCAGATGAACGTCTTCACGCAAGCTGATGTTGCCCTTGTCGCGCAATCTGATGCAGATCGGCCTGCGACGTTCGGGGTTGAGGTGATCCTTCCGGGCTATTGGAAAGGAAGGCTGAATTTCCGGTCGCGACGGATCATCAAGCGGCATGCGTCGAGCGTTTCCTGCCGGATGCTGCTTCCGGCGAGCCAGTCCGGCAACGGATCCGGCGCTGGGAGATCGTCGTCCTGGACGTAGGCGGCTTCATGTCGAGCGACGCGAGCGGCTTTGTCGCAGGCTTGCTCTACGGCCCGGGCCAGGACGAGGTCGGAAACGTCTTCGAGCGGAAATGGCTGCTCGGGGGCTTTCGGCGCTTCCCTGCCGCTTGCGGCCGCGCCGATGTCCCGTTGAATGATGCAGAAGCCGGTTCAGGGAATTTGCGTGTCAAGATGCAAACGTGCGCCGCCCGATCTGGTCGGCGCCCTCTTGCGCGCATCGTGGCAGGTTCAATCGCAAAGCTGATCAATGCGGTCGGCGATGCGTTGGGCCGGTTCGCGCAACTGGTCCACAGTCCAGTCAGCAGCGTAGCCCTCCGTCACGTCGGAAGGCCGGGCATGGTTCACGAGCCGCTTCGTCAGCGAGCGCGGCAGCATCAGCTCGCGCTCGGCCACCGTGATGAACGCGTTGCGCAGCCCGTGGAACCAGAATCGGGTGCCCGCCGCCTTGCCGATGCCCTCGTAGAACCGCGCAATGTCCGCGACATGGCCCGACTTCGCCTTCTTCGGCGACGGGAACACCCAGCCCTCGGATGGCGCGGCCTCACCGCCGCAGTCCGGCCGGAGCCGCTCGAGGATGGCAGCGAGCTGCCGCGTGACCGGAAGCTCGAGCGGCACACCCGTCTTCGTCTCGTCGACCCGCAGGATGCGCCGCTCCAGGTCAACCCGCTCCCGGCGCAGCGACAGGACCTCGCTCCGGCGCATGCCCGTGTAGAGGCCGATCAGGAAGATGTCGCGGATCGCGGGACTGGGCACGGCCGCCTCGATGCCCGCGCGCCAGCGCGGCAGCACCTCCGCCGGGCCAGAAATCTGGCGCCGCTTCTTGGCGTTGAAGCGCCCGCCCGCCGCCAGCCAGAGATCGACCGGGTTGCGCAGGCC
>VXPN01000059.1 GCA_009839535.1 Boseongicola sp. SB0662_bin_57
ACATCTCGAGTGCCCGGGACGCGCTCGATTTCATCATGAAATCCGTCGAGAAGGCCGGCTACAAGCCGGGTGACGACATCATGCTTGCGCTTGACTGCGCCTCCACCGAGTATTTCAGGGACGGCGCGTACGTCATGGAAGGCGAAGGGAAGTCCTTGAACCCGGACGAGAACGTTGCCTACCTGAATGCGCTGGCCTCCGACTATCCCGTGTTCTCGATCGAGGACGGCTGCAGCGAGGATGACTGGGAAGGGTGGAAGGCGCTGACTGCGGAACTCGGCGACAAGGTGCAACTCGTGGGCGACGATCTCTTCGTGACGAATCCCGAGCGTCTTGCCCGGGGCATCGAGGAACGGGCCGGCAACTCGCTGCTCGTCAAGGTCAACCAGATCGGGACGCTTTCCCAGACGCTTGGGGCCGTGGACATGGCCCATCGCGCAGGGTTCACGACGGTCATGTCGCATCGATCCGGCGAGACCGAGGACGCGACCATCGCCGACCTTGCCGTGGCAACCAACTGCGGACAGATCAAGACCGGCTCGCTCTCGCGTTCTGATCGCCTGGCGAAGTACAACCAGCTCATTCGAATCGAGGAGATCCTTGACGAGGCCGCCGTTTACGCAGGCCGTTCCATCTTGAACTGACCTGCAGGAGTTTCGGCAGCGAGGGGGGCAAGTCGCTCGCGAGGACAGGGTCCGCCGAATTGCAATCCCGCTTGCACGATTGGTGTCCCGGCGCTAAACGACGGTTTCGGCGGGTGATTAGCTCAGCGGTAGAGCGCTTCGTTCACATCGAAGATGTCGGGAGTTCAAATCTCTCATCACCCACCAGATTCCCTGAGGCCGCTTGCATCCTGGCGATGACTCTCGTTTCTGGCGGCAATCGCGGGCCGGTAGTCAAGCTTCGCGGCGCGCCAGGCTTCTGCCTGAGCGCCTTGTCCTGAAGCATCTCGGCTGCTTGCCGATTGGCCGTTCGTGCGAGATTGGTTGCCGCTATCCTTCGAGTTGGCTAATGGAGGCGCGGGCGGGCGATTAGCTCAGTTGGTAGAGCGCTTCGTTTACACCGAAGATGTCGGGAGTTCGAGTCTCTCATCGCCCACCACTCCACCGCCCCTGCTGACAAGATTCAGACGCAACTGGCTGGCTCGGCAGTTGCGCGAACTTGTTCGCAAGGTCACATGCGGCATCAAGGACGGCGACGCGGAGCCTGTTGGGCGAAGAAGCGAGCGGCAACGCGTTGCGCGAGCAGCAGCAAGCTTGACATGAGCCTCCGCGGAAAGGTCTGATCGGCGTTGGGAAAGTGCGATCGGGACATCGGGCATGAGCTGTGAGCACGGCTTCATCCTTAAGCAATGCCATGCCGTGGCTTGATGAACTTTCTAAGATTGCCATCTTTAGATATTGCAAAAAATGCAATATGCAATATTCTGGTATTTCAAAACTACCTGATACGCAAACCTGCAGGTTGTCAAATGTCCGTCTCGCGTGCAACGCAAAGACAGGCCGAAGACAAGATCAATCAGGCCGCTCTGGTCGCCAAGGCCTTCGCCAGGCCACTGGGCGGCTGGATTGCGACATTCCAGGAAGCAATTGGCATGGGGGCGCCGGCCCTGGCCGAGCGGTTGGGCATATCCCGTAACGGCGTCTACAGCTCCATCCGGAACGAAAAGGCAGGGACCATCTCCCTGAACCAGCTCGGCAAGATGGCCGAAGCCATGGGTGGCAAGCTCGTCTACGCAATTGTCCCGCGCGAAGGGCAGGTCGAGAAGATCGTCATGAACCAGGCGCGCAAGAAGGCCAGGCGCGTTGTTCAGCGTGCATGCGCCCACATGGCTCTGGAAGAGCAGACTGAAGGCCTGAGCAGCCAGGAAGAGATGATCGAGGAGTTGGCAAGCGAACTGGCCCGCGAGATGCGGAGGGATTTCTGGAAGTGACGCTGAGCCCGCAAGAGCCTTCTGAAACGACAGCACTCGCACCTGACGAATTGCTCGGCCTGAAAGCCAGGCACATCACGCATCGCGGCGAGTTGAACGAACTGGAAAGCCAGAACATTGTCGAAGGGCTGACGTGGCTGGATCGGAGACCCAAGTCCTTCGACGTCTTGACCAACGACGCCGCGCGCGCGGTTCACAGGCGCCTGTTCGGCAAGGTCTGGGATTGGGCGGGTGTCTACCGGCTGACCGAGAAGAACATCGGTGTGCCGGTCTGGCAAGTCTCGACCGAGATGCGCACCTGCCTCGGCGACGCCCGATGCTGGCGCGAGAACGGTACCTTTGATCCCATCGAGGCCGCCGCACGCTTCCACCACAAGCTGGTCTGGGTTCATCCATTTGCAAACGGCAATGGACGCTGGGCGCGGATCATGGCCGACACGTACATTGCCGGCATTGATCCGGACATCTTCCTCGACTGGTCCGGAGGCGGGACATTGGCCGCTGAAAACGATCATCGTGCGAGATACATTGCAGCGCTGCGTTCGGCGGACGAACATGAACTTGGTCCGCTGGTCGAGTTCGTAATGGAAATCGCGAACTGAGCCGGCATGCCGAATTTCGCCGCACGCGCCGAGCGATCCGGTCAGATGCCGGCTGCCGCCCCATGACCGCCAGACGGCACAGGCTTGCCCTGTTCTTCCGGCCATGATTGCCAGCACGCCTTGCAGACAGGCGCAGCTTCCGTTTCCGCATCTCCTTTGCGCTTAGATGGCCGGCATGCCTGTACTGGTCTGCCTCTCCCTTGCCTTGATCGGCGACGGCCACGGCAATTCCGCATATGGCACGAGACCCTCCAATGGATCTTGCCACGCGAACGGCAAGCCAGCACTGCGCCACCGGAGCACGGCGCAACACGCAAGCGGGACGGATCCAGACGCCATTGAAGGACGGCAGCGCAATTCTTCTTGACGCCCCGTGCACGCTTCACTAAGTGACGACCACCGTGCGGTTGTAGCTCAGTCGGTTAGAGTACTGGCCTGTCACGCCAGGGGTCGCGGGTTCGAGTCCCGTCAACCGCGCCACCTTCCTTTGCACCTTTGGCGGCATGATGTGTCTCCGGAACAGGGGGGAGAAAGCATGCCGACAGCGGTCGTTGAAGACGGCATCTCGATTGCCTATGACGAGGATGGGTCGGGACCCCCGCTGCTGTTGCTGCACGGGTTTCCCCAGACCCGCGCCATGTGGACGGAGGTTGTGCCCGCGTTGGCGGATCGCTTTCGCGTCGTGACGGCTGATCTTCGGGGTTATGGCGCGTCGGCCAAGCCGCCTGCAACCTCGGACCTTGCAAATTACAGCTTTCGCGCAATGGGCGCCGACATGTTCGCGCTGATGTCGTCCCTTGGGCATGAGCGATTCCACCTCGTCGGCCATGACAGAGGTGCGCGGGCCGCCTATCGGATGGCGCTTGACGCGCCCGGCAAGGTGGAAAGCCTGGCACTCATGGACATCGTGCCGACCGATCACCTGGTCGAGGCCTGGGACTACGAGCTGTCAAAGGCGTATTTCCACTGGAGCTTTCTCGCCCAGCCTGCGCCCCTTCCGGAGCGCATGATCGGGGCCGATCCAGATCACTTCTTCGAGGCCTGCCTTTCCGGTTGGGGCGGGGCGACGCAGCGGGCATTCACCCAGATTGACGCATATCGCGCGGCGTGGCGGGATCCTGCCGCCATCGCCGGCATGACGAACGACTACCGGGCCGCGGTCAGCGCGGACCTGGAGCAAGATGCAGCGAGCGACGGCCAGGTGCTTGAATGCCCCGCCCTGGTTCTATGGGGCGCGGACGGCGTCATGGCAAGGCACTTCGACGCCAGGTGTGTCTGGGCCCCCCGGCTTTCGAACCTGACCGTCGGGCTGGTGCCGGGCGGGCACTTCTTCGTCGACGAATCACCCCGGGAAACCGCCGAGGCGCTTCGCAGGTTCCTGTTGCCGCTGGCCGCATGAGTGCAGCCGGCTCCGGAAGGACCGGAAGGCCGCGACTTGCCTCGGACGGGGCAAGTCGGGTGTTGCGTCGGAGGGGTGCGCGGTTCGGCTTGAGCGTCTCAGCGAGCCAGCGCGTCAAGCACACGAACCCAGCTTCTTGTGCCCTTGTGGAAAGAGCGAAGGTCATACTTTTCGTTCGGTGAGTGGATCTGGTCGTCGTCAAGTCCGAAGCCGATCAGCATGGACGGAAGATCAAGAATCTCGCGGAAGTATCCTGCGATCGGAATCGACCCGCCCGAGCCGACGAAGGCGGCTTCGTTGGGCCACTCGTCCGAGAGCGCCTGTCGGGCCGCCTCGAAGGCAGGGTCATCGGTGGACATGACCGAGGCCGGGGACGCGCCGTGGTCGGCGAATTTCACGCTGCAATCGGGCGGAAGCGCGTCGCGAACCATTTCGCGGAAGCTCTTCCTGATCGCAATCGGATCCTGGCTGCCGACAAGCCGGAAGCTGACCTTGGCCGTGGCCCTGGACGGCAGCACGGTCTTGAAGCCGTCACCAGCGTAGCCGCCACTGATCCCGTTCACTTCGCAGGTGGGCCTGGACCAGATCATTTCGAGCACGCTGCGTCCCGATTCCCCTGCCGGCTCCGAAAGATCCACGCCCTTCAGGAATCCGTCTGCATCAAACCCCAGCCCTTCCCACTGCGCCCTGATGCCTGCGGGCAGTTCATCAACGCCATCGTAGAATCCGGGGACGGTGATGCGGCCGTTCTCGTCGTGCAGGGAGGCAATGATGCGCGCGAGCACCCGGATCGGATTGATCGCCGCACCGCCATACATGCCGGAATGCAGGTCCTTGTCTGGTCCCGTGACGGTGACTTCCTCGCCGAGCAGCCCGCGGAGCATCGTCGTGATGGCCGGCGTGTCGCGATCAAAGAGCCCCGTGTCGCAGATCAGCGCCAGATCTGGCTGCCTCAGTTCCTCGGCATGCGCCTCCAGGAACGGGACAAGAGAGGCGGATCCGGATTCCTCTTCCCCCTCGAAGATGAACGAGAGCCTGCAAGGCCAGTCGCCCTTGACGGCCTTCCAGGCACGACACGCCTCCACGAAGGTCATGAGCTGGCCCTTGTCATCGCACGCCCCCCTGGCGCGGATCACCTTTCCTGCCGGTGTGTCCTCGACAACCGGGTCGAAAGGGTCATGGTGCCAGAGTTCCAGCGGGTCGACCGGCTGAACGTCGTAGTGGCCGTAGAACATCAGGTGCGGCCTGCCGTCGCCGACGTGTCCCACCACCATCGGATGGCCGGGCGTCTGGCGAGCCTCCGCGTCGACGCCAAGGGATGCGAGATCTGCAGCCAGCCAGTCCGCTGCCGCCTGGCAGTGATCCTTGAAGGCAGGGTCGGTCGAGACTGACGGAATGCGGACCAGGGCCTTCAGGCGTTCCAGTGCTGCATCAAGGTTGTCGTCGACATGTGCGAGTACGGCGTCGATGGTCATGTGGC
>VXPN01000410.1 GCA_009839535.1 Boseongicola sp. SB0662_bin_57
ATCCGATACGCTTCCGGCTCTTGCCGGACTATCCCCAGCGTGTTTGCCCCGATCGAGCCCGTGGCGCCAAATATCGAGACCCGGCGCGTCATCCGATTCCGGGAGGGAGCTCGATGACCTGCCCGGCAGCAAGCACGAACAGGGACGCTCCCAGCATCGAGTCAAACCTGTCACACATGCCGCCATGGCCGGGCAGCAGGCTTGAACTGTCCTTTACGTCAGCCCTGCGCTTGAGGGCGCTCTCCGCCACGTCGCCGGCCTGACCCGCGACTGCCACGAGAATCGAGATTGCGACCAGCTCGGGACCGGCATTCGCAAGAAGCACGAAAGCCAGTCCCACAAGTGCCGCCCCTGCCCAGCCGGCAACGGTGCCCGACCACGTCTTGCCAGGACTGACGCCTGGCCAGAACTTGGGGCCTCCAATCGCCTTTCCGACGAAATACCCCATGATGTCGGACACGATCACGACCAGGACAAGCCAGACAACCCAGACGAACCCGTGGTCATCCCGCTGCACGGCAAGCCCGTATCCTGCGACGAGAACCGCCGTGCTGTACAATGCATAGGTTGCGCGATTGCCCTTGAGCCATGCGAAGCCAGCCACCGCCGGGGCAAGCAGCAACGGCCACGTGTACAAGGCCTGGTGGGAGACGAGGATCAGCAAGGCAAGACCGCCAACAAGGCCGCAGGCGACTGCAGTTTCCGTCGCGCCTGCCATGCGGGCGATCTCCCAGACCATCAGGCCCGCCACCAAGGCCACAAGCGCATGGAAAGGGTGACCGCCAAGCCACATGATCCAGAACCCGAGAATTGCAGTGATGCCCCCTGTCACGAGGCGGCGGCTCAAGTCACCCCAATGCCTCTCGGCAACGGTCATCCGGGCACGGTGCCAAATCTGCGTTCACGGGCCGAGAACGTGGCAAGGACCTGGTCGAATTCCTCTCGCGTGAAATCCGGCCAGAGCGTGTCCACGAACACGTACTCGGAATATGCCGACTGCCAGAGCAGGAAGTTGGAAATCCGGGCCTCGCCGCTGGTGCGGATGACCAGGTCGGGGTCCGGCAGCACGTACGTGTCAAGGAACCGCGCAAGCGTTTCTCCGTCAACGCTTTCCGGGTCAATGCGCCCGGCCTTGACCTCGCGGCAGAGCCGCTTGGTCGCGCGTGCGACCTCGTCCCGCCCACCGTAGTTCAGCGCGACCGTCAGGTGCACGACGTCGTTGTCGCAGGTCAGGAGTTCCAGTTCGTCCATCAACGCAACGAGGGTCTCGTCGAGCTTGATCCGGTCGCCAATGAAGCGGATACGCACGCCGGAAGAGATCAGGGCCCTTGCTTCGTCCATCATGTAGCGGCGGAACAGCTTCATGAGACCCGAAACCTCGGCCTGGGTGCGCTTCCAGTTCTCTGTCGAGAAGGCAAAGATGGTCAGGTACCTGACCCCGAGTTCCGGGCATGCCTTGACGATTTCGCGCACGCGTTGCGCACCGGCATGGTGCCCGAACAGCCGCGGCTTGCCACGCGCCTGCGCCCAGCGTCCGTTCCCGTCCATGATGATGGCCACGTGCTTCGGACTGGCCTGCTCTTCATGCTTGCCCACAATCTGCTTTCCTGTCCCTGCTCGCACGTGCGGCCTCATACCTGCATTATTTCGTCTTGCTTGCTTTCCAGCGCTGCGTCGACTTTCTTGATCGCATTGTCGGTGGCTTCCTGCACGGCACTCTCCCAGAACTTCTGGTCGTCCTCGCCAAGCCCGTCAGCCTTGGCCTTCTTGACCTGGTCCATGCCATCACGGCGAACGTTCCGGATCGCAATCCGGGCGCTTTCCGCATACTGGCCTGCAACCCTCGACAGTTCGCGGCGACGTTCCTCGTTAAGTTCCGGGATCGGCAACCGAATGATCGTGCCATCGGTCACAGGATTGATGCCGAGCCCGCTGTCGCGGATTGCCTTTTCAACGGCGGCGACCATGTTCTTGTCCCAGACGTTGACCGTGATCATGCGGGGTTCCGGCACGTTGACAGTGCCGACCTGGTTCACGGGCGTCGTGGCACCGTAAGCATCAACCGTTATCGGCTCCAGCATCGAGGCGGAAGCCCGACCGGTTCTCAATGTCAGGAATTCCTGCCTGAGCGCGTTCATCGCGCCATCCATCCGACGTTCAATGTCGTCAAGGTCGAGTTCGAACTCTTCTGCCATGCCATCCTGGCGTCCAACTTGAGGACACCCTCCCCGCGAACTGGCCACTCTATACCGCCAAGAGACCACCATTGTATAGGAAAACCGTCCTTCCCGGTCCATCGCCTGGAATCGCTCGACATGCAGAAACGGGAGGAAACGTCGAACGGTGTCGCCCGGAATCCTCCTCCATGGAGTGCGAAAGCGACATGCCGGAAGCGTCGCTGGAGACGGACGGCAGCACGATCTTCCGGCTGCTCATGATCTGGCGCGCAGAGCCGAACTGCCTCAAAGTCCTGGCGTTGCAGAATGGTCCCCGGGCTCACGCGTCGGTGTCGAGCCAGATCGTGACCGGTCCGTCATTCGTGAGGCTGACCTTCATGTCGGCGCCGAAACGGCCTTCGGCGACCCTGATCCCGAGATTCCGGATTTCGGCAGCAAATGCGGCGACACGCCCCTCCCCTTCGTCCGGCGGCGCGGCGGTCGAGAACCCGGGCCGGTTGCCCCGAGACGTGTCCGCCGCAAGCGTGAACTGCGAGACGACCAGCGCCTCTCCCCCGGCATCCAGCAGCGAGCGGTTCATGCGACCTTCATCGTCCCTGAAAATTCGGAGCCGCGCGACTTTCAGCGCGAGCTTCGAAACCGCCTCAGGCGGATCACCCGCCATGGCGCAGGCCAGAACAAGCAGTCCGGGGCCGATTTCCCCAACGACCTTGCCGTCGACGGTCACGCTTGCGCGGCTGACACGCTGGACCAGGGCACGCATATGCGTCTCTCAGTTCCCGGGTGCTGAAATTGCCGCGAAATCCAACGCACTTACGCCTTGTCCTGAACGACCGTGTAGGTCCCCTCGCCCGAGAGAACGCCTCGAAACCCGCCCGGCTCGTCGAGAGAAAACACGATGATCGGAAGATCATTGTCGCGCGCAAGCGCGATGGCGGACGCGTCCATGACCTTCAGGTTCTTCGCCAGGACGTCGTCGTAGCTGATCCTTTCGTATCGCTTGGCGTCCGGGTGCTTGGCGGGATCCTTGTCATAGACACCGTCAACCAAGGTGCCCTTGAAGATGGCCTGACACGACATTTCCGTGGCACGCAGAGTCGCCGCGGTATCGGTCGTGAAGTACGGATTGCCGGTACCAGCGGCGAATATGCAAACCCTTTTCTTCTCAAGGTGCCTGACCGCCCGCCTGCGAATGTAAGGCTCCGCAACCTCGTCCATGCGAATCGCCGAGATCACCCGGGTGTGAATGCCAAGCGCCTCAAGCGCGGACTGCATTGCAAGAGCGTTCATGACCGTGGCAAGCATGCCCATGTAGTCCGCCGCTGTCCGCTCCATCCCCTGCGCGGAGCCTTGCAGCCCCCGGAAGACGTTGCCGCCGCCGATCACCATGCAGACTTCGACACCAAGCTCCTGCACCGACCTCACTTCCTCGGCGATCTTCGCCACGGTAGGTGGATGAAGCCCGAAACCCTGATCGCCCATCAGCGCTTCGCCGGATATCTTCAGCAGCACGCGGGAATAGGCAGGATTGTCGGGCTTGCTCATGATGCTCGTCCTCGCATGCTCTCGCTTTGCTTCGGGCGCGAAAATGTCCGAAAACCCCGGAATGTTCAACGAAGGATCACTGAACGACATCCTGGATCGGATCGACCAGAGTCTCCCGATCCTGATCGCCGGTCCGACCGCAAGCGGAAAGTCCGCGCTTGCAATGGAAATCGCGGCGCGAACCGGAGGGCCGATCATCAATGCCGACGCCATGCAGGTCTTTGCCGATTGGCGGATTCTCACCGCCAGACCTTCCGCTGAGGCCGAGGCAATGGTGCCGCATGCGCTCTACGGCCACGTGCCAGGCCACCTCGAATATTCCGTGGGCCGATGGCTCCGCGACCTTGCACCGCTTCTCGATGGCCCGACGCCCGTGATAGTCGGGGGCACCGGGCTTTACTTCACAGCCCTGACGGAGGGGCTGGCTCCGATTCCCGAGATCCCGAACGAAGTCCGGCGCATCGCGATGAAGCGAATCACCTCGGGCGACATCAACAAGCTTCTGGGCGAACTGGACCCTGAAACCAGGGCCCGGATTGACGGACGGAACCCGATGCGCGTTCAGCGCGCCTGGGAAGTCCAGACGGCCACCGGCCGAGGGTTGGCCGCCTGGCAGGACGAAACCGACCCCCCGCTCCTGCCGCCAGCCAGTGCGGCGGCCATTCTCGTCGACGCGCCCAGGGACTGGCTCAACGAGCGAATCGAGAGGCGTTTCGCTCGCATGCTCTCTGACGGCCTCCTTGACGAAGTGCGCGCGAACGCACCTGCCTGGCATCCCGCTCGCCCCTCGGCAAAGGCCATTGGCGCTCCCGCGCTGATCGCGCATGTGCGTGGCGAAACTTCACTGGACGATGCGCGCGAGGCGGCCATCATCGCCACGAGGCGGTTCGCGAAGCGTCAGCGCAGCTGGTTTCGCAGCCGCATGTCAGGCTGGCAAAAGATGCGCCCGCTGCCTGACATGAGTGGTTCCGCCTGAATCCGGCAATGCCGTCGCCCTGCCGCCCGGCACTCAATTGGCCCTGAGATACGCCACAAGAATGTCTCGCGCGGCCTGCAAGTCGCTCTTTTCGACCATTTCCGTCACCGTGTGAATGTATCGTGTGCCGACCACGATTCCGGCGGCGCGTGCACCGGACGCCGCCTGCTGCGCCGCGGCGCCGTCCTGCCCTCCCGAGCGCAGCATCGTCCGCTGGTACGGGATCTTCTCCTTCTCGGCCAGCGCCGCGAACTCCTCCGAGAGAGCCTTGTCGGCAATGAAGGAGCCGTCACGCAAATGCAGGCCGAACCCCTTGCCCTGCTCTGTCGTGCGATCCTGTTCAGGCACGCCCGGCGTGTCGCAGGCAAGCGTCGTGTCGATTCCGATCCCGATGTCGGGCTTCACCTGAAACGCCGCGGTCCGCGCTCCCCTTAGGCCCACTTCTTCCTGCGTCGTGAAGACCACGTGGATCTCGGACCTGGTCTTGAACTTCCCAAGCCCGCGCACCGCCTCGATGCCAAGCCAGCAGGCAATCCGGTTGTCGAGCGCCTTCGAGACCACCTTGTCGCCGAGTTCGAGAAAGGGCTCGTCCATCACGACCATGTCGCCGACCTTGACGACATCCTTCGCTCGCTTGCCCAGGCCGGTATCAACGAAGAACTCGTGAGGTTGCGGAATCTTCTTCCTGTCCTCCGGAGAGGAAATGTGAACCGG
>VXPN01000399.1 GCA_009839535.1 Boseongicola sp. SB0662_bin_57
CCGCTTTCGTCCAGCTTCAGGAAGCCCGTCACGACGCGGACTACAACCGTGGCCTCCGCTTTACCCGGCGGGAAACGCTCGACCTCGCCGATCTGGCCGAGCAGGCTTTCGGGGATTGGCGCCAGGTGCGTGGCAGCCTTCCGGCCGACGCTTTCCTGACCGGGCTTCTCGTCTACAGGCACATGCATGGATGAACGTTGAGGCGAACAGGCCCGACGCCGGTCGCCAGATGCGGTGCCAATGAACGACTGACTGATCCCTGCCGCTCTTCATTTCCCATCACCACAATGGCCCCCGAGAATTTGGGTGGCGATATTGAGGTCAAGATAAGAGTCGGAGATCAGCGGCGACTCGATTTGCTCGAGACTGCGGTGTGAGCGGCGCGCGATCAGGCCCGATCACGGTCAAACATGCATTACGTCGTCGTGTATGCCACGAATCCGCAAGACCCAGCAAACGCGCACATGGATGTTCTTCCAAACCCGATGCGTACGGCAGCCGAGGATCTTCTTGAGCTTCTCGGCCGGGGAGTTTGCTTCGGGTTCAAATGGCAATAGAGATGCTCATCTTGTAGATGCCGATTGACTGGCCGATTCATAGAGACGGGTCGCGGTCACGCATTAGGCAGCTTCTCGTGAGTCTCTACGTGTGTGGATCCTTGGATGTCATGGCCAGAAACTGGTGCTGCTGTCCGCGCACAGCTGCAGCTGTCAATGAAAGTTCGGTGAGCCGAACGTGAAAATCCTTATTTCAAATCAATGTCTTGAGATGGATCAGACTGGAATCTGGATCAAATGTCGGTTTCGGTGGTTGCGAGCCCCGGCAACCAAAAAACGACTCTAAGTCAGGTACTTATATGCGTTCTCATTCTGCCAATCTGGGCATCTATTGGGAATCAAGGGAAAGTGACTATGGGACCGCTCCAAGCTCTTCCAGACCGCGAAATCGTATCCATCCGGCGTCGACCGCCTGTTCCGTTGGGGTGAGCTTTGGCACGCTGAGCGCTCGGGAAGTGGGTGCTTCGCAAGTGTCCACTTCGATTCAGGTGGACGCTTACCTGACGAGCCTGCTTAGGCGATGATCTGCAGCATGTCGTCGTGGATGTCCTTCCAATCCTTGGAGAGGTCGATGCTGCGCGCCTGAATTTTGTGCCCCTCCAGCCGGACCCTGGCCGAGACCGCTTGTCCAACGGTGGGATACAGCAGGATCCCCTCGTGCACGGGTCCGGGCGCCTCCGTGGCCTCCCGGTTTCTCAGGTAGGCCAGCAGCTGGTAGAGGTTGTCCGAGCGCAGCTTCCCTCCGAAGCGGCCACCCAGAGCCTCGGCGTAATACTTCGCATCCAATATGATTCGACGGTCCTTCGCTTCGAGGATCACGTCGGCCTCCATTCGAGGGAGCCTCGGCCGCTCGTCCTCGTGGGTACCATCGCGAGACCAGCGAATGGTGCGTCCGCGCCAGTTCACCCGAAACCGGTCCTGTTCGCGCCGATAGAACTCAATGACGAAGTTCTCATACACCGTTGACATGCGCGCGTCCGTCAATCCGGCGAACCGGTAGTTGCCGAACCTTTCCTCGACCAGCAACAGTTCGTGGACGAGCCGGCAAACGGACAACAGGAACCGGTAGTACCGCCGATTTCGGTCCAACTGCACCCGGTCAAACATTCGCCGGGTCACTCGCACGTCCGTCACGCCGGCAAGCTTCCCGTAGGCGCTTCGCACGCCAGCTCGCACATCGCCGTCCAGGTCGCGAACACGTAGCAGCGCGGACAGGGTGGACCGCAGGATCCGGTTATGCAGCACGTCCGGAGTCAGCTCCTCGAAAGCGCATGCGACCCGTCCCCGGCTGCGCAACGCACGTTTCACGGTCCGGCCGACGTCCACCTTCCCCCGGATGCCAGCAAGTTCCTCCCGGACTTCCCGATAGCCGCGGTCACAGCCCTGACGGGCCAGTCGAAACGTACCCTCGAAAAGCACCTTGCCCAGCAGATCGTGAACGCGCTCCAGTTCGGACAACGCGTCCAACTGTACAAGGTCGCGCTCCTCAACGTGACGCCAAGCATAGCACAACAGATAGTAAACGTTCGCGATCGGGATCCGTTCGACACTCAACTGCGTAGCTTCTCCACCAGCTCATGGACCTGCTCCGGCTTGTCGAACCAGTACTCGCGAAGCAACGGTGCGACTTGCGTCTCCACCGTGTCCAAGTACCACTGCTCATCCGCCGATTCCTCGGGCACGAAGTAGCTGTGGCCGATCTCGAATCCTGGACCGAGGTCCTTGTCGTCGCGAATGCGCTCGTTGAGTTCGGACAGGTTCCGCACGATTCGGTTCACCAGCCCCGTCTCCAGGTCCGCTTCCAGCAGGTGCTCCCGGAACTGTCGTGTCCCGTATGCAGGCCCGAGCCACTCGAATGCGAAACGCCTTCGCAGCGCGTAATCGACAATGGCCAGCGAGCGGTCCGCCGTGTTCATGAGTCCCAGAACGTGCACGTTCCCCGGGATGCCAAATCGTTCCCCCGCCGGGCTGTAGGTCAAGGGAATGGCGAACTCCCTGCCGCGCTTGTCGGCCTCCAGGAGCATCAGAAGCTCCCCGAATATCCTCGAGAGATTTCCCCGGTTGATCTCGTCGATGATGAAGACGTGGGGCCTGTCCAGATCGGCCTGCGCACGCTTGCAGAACTCAAGGAACACACCCGAACGGAGTGTGAAGCCCCCAGACTCAGTTGGGCGCCAGCCCTGCACGAAGTCCTCGTAGGCGTAGGACTGATGGAACTGCACCATCTCGACCGCTCTCGAGTCCTTGCATCCCATCAAGCACCACGCGATCCGACGTGCGATGAACGTCTTGCCGACCCCAGGCGGCCCCTGCAGGATTAGGTTCTTGTGCAGCGCGATGGCGTCGACCATGCGGCTGAACTGGCCCTCCTCCAGGAAGAGATCGCTCATCGCCTTGGCCAGATCGTAGGGATCCTGGCCGGCCGCCCCGTCCTCTTGCTCGCCGCCGTTCGGCCCAGCATCCATCGACTCGAATACGGAGCGCAGCCAGGGCTTGTATGGCGTGAAACGGGTCAGCGCCTTCGTCGTGATCTTGCTTCCAAACTCGATCGGCGCGTCGCAAGGATGCCAGCGGATCGAGCGAGTGTTCCTGTACTCGGCACGTTCCGGGTCGTGGACGTACTCGCCGGTGACCTTGCCCCAACCGAGAATCACACTTCGCCCCCTCTTGGCCAACACGATGTCTCCGACTGCCACCTCGTGGACGAACTCCCAAGCGGCTAGCGACTGCATCAAGGGATTCTCCCCCGCCCCGTTTGCGATCAACGCGTCGTGGACGGCTTCCCGCGAATCGTACTCGGCCAGATCGCCTAGGTAGTCCCAGCCGATCGCTGCAACACCGGCATCAAGGAATTCCGCCCACAGCCTTGCCCCCTCTCCGGGCGCGATCACCCAAACATCGACTGTGCCGAAGCGGCTCGCGTACCACGCATCGTCGCCCTCGCCGCCGCGGTCCACATCGCTTTCCTGCGCAGCATCGGGCTGCCAGACGCTCCGCATGCCCTTGTCGTAAAAGCTGACCTCCTCGTCAGGACGTTCTTCCGCGATCCGTCGCCGCACTTCCAGCAACGCCTTGTCCAGCCGGACAAGATCCGTCTCGCCCGAGTCCGCAAGCTCATCCGGCGCGTCCCCGAATGCCAAGACGATCTGGTGCTTTTGCTGCGGCGCCATGATCGGCTCGAACTCGTCCGGAAACAGGAGGTAGAGCAGGGCGTGCCGGATCTGACGACGATCACCCTGCCTGTCGAGATACTCCGCGAAGAGCCATGGATCCCTCAACAGCGACTCTCGTTCGCCTACGGATTGCCGGCACCAGTCCAGCATCATCGTGACGAGGAACCGGTACTCCCGCCACTGGTGCCCCGAGTAACCCCTCCCGGGGTGGACGATTCCATTGTCGAGCACATCCGCCCCCAACGCCCAGTGATCTTCGGGCAGCGCGACTTCCGACCATTCCCAGACCGTCCTGATCCGATCAAGTTTGGTCACTCCCCTAACCGAATTCACAATCAGGTAGTACACCCACGTCACTTCCGCCCACAGCCGCTTGGCCTCCGGCGGCGCAGGCGCAAGTTGATCCCGGAGCTTCTCCAGGAATGACCGTTTGCTCTCGTCCGTCCGCTTCACGAAGTAGGTCTGGAGTTCGCCGAAATGCTCGCTGGTCCAGAGCTTTTCCTCGCCGAAGAGCGACCCGCCTTCGATTAGACACGACTGTTTCCACCGCGCGGCGGCATCCAGCACCGCGGCGGCGCGTGATGTTCGACTCATGCAACCTCCGTCAAACTGCCGCGAAGGAGTTCAGCTCCGCGCACTGAGTCCCAGCGTGCCAGCAGCATTTTCCGGCCGCAACCCGTCGATCCGTCGGTTCGCTGGCAAGCATGGCGTACGTGCTCGCCAAGTCAACTCGACGGCTCTTTGCTAACCCTCCGAATTCGCGTACCGCGAGGTGACGGGCCCGCCGCGGTCAAGGCCAATGGGCAACAGGCCGTTAGTTGCCAGTGCTGCCTCGAACGCCGGACCGCCAGGGAGGGTCATCGTCGCCCCGTCAACCACGTCCGGCCCAACGACGTCACCCAGGGCTACGCCGCCGACTGGACCACCGCTCAGCTTCGCGACCCAGCGCAGAAGATCGCCGATCGGATCGAGGCGATTTGCAAATGGTGAGCTCAGCACTTGCTCAGCTCGTCGATGCGATCTGCTACCCGTTGAGCCGGCTCGCGCAGCTGATCCACCGTACAGTCGGCCGCATAGCCCTCCGTCACGTCGGACGGCCGGGCGTGGTTGACGAGCCGCTTCGTCAGCGAGCGCGGCAGCATCAGCTCGCGCTCCGCCACCATGATGAACGCGTTGCGCAGCCCGTGGAACCAGAAGCGTGTGCCCGCCGCCTCGCCGATGCCTTCATAGAACCGCGCAATGTCCGCGACATGGCCCGACTTCGCACTCTTCGGCGACGGGAACAGCCAGCCCTCCGACGGCGCGGCCTGGCCGCTGCAATCCGGTCGCAGCCGATCGAGGATGGCGGCGAGCTGCCGCGTGACCGGAAGCTCGAGCGGCACACCCGTCTTCGTCTCCTCGACCCGCAGGATGCGCCGCTCCAGATCGACCCGCTCCCAGCGCAGCGACATGACCTCGCCCCGGCGCATGCCCGTGTAGAGGCCGATCAGGAAGATGTCACGGATCGCGGGACTGGGCACGGCCGCCTGGATGCCAGCGCGCCAGCGCGGCAGCACCTCGGTCGGGCCCGAGATGCGCCGCCGCCGCTTGGCGTTGAAGCGCCCGCCCGCCGCCAGCCAGAGATTGTGGAGTCGCGTTGAAAATTGACCCACTTCGGGGGGTGATTCGCGTCCAAA
>VXPN01000076.1 GCA_009839535.1 Boseongicola sp. SB0662_bin_57
CCGACGCCTCGCAACACTACATCAGGTGTTGCACTTCAGAGTGGAACGGGGGCGGCATTCGTCTTCGATTGCTCTCGGATTTGCAGGGCTCGCCACGAATGCATAGATCACGTGCCGACCGCGAGTTCTGATGGAGCGATGCATTGGCCCAAAGTCCGTCTGGGATCGACGAGCGGCCGAAGCTGCTCCGACCTCCGGTGATCAAGTCCGAAGGCAGAACCGCCTCGGAACGCTATCTCGCGACGCTGGCAGAGAGGTCGTTCCTGAACCTTTGGTCCTATCCAAACCCATATCGAGATCAGAGGCAGGGCGGAACAGACAAGGGCAACGGCAAGGAACTTTGCGACCTGCTCGTGGTCTGCGGCAAGCACGTCATCATCTTCAGCGAAAAGACCGTCGGCTGGCCGGGCGGCGATATCGAGACCGCGTGGCGGAGGTGGGCAAGCAAGGCGATCCGCGACTCGGCCAAGCAGACGAAGGGTGCCGAGCGCTGGATATCCGAGTTTCCTGGGCGGCTTTTCCTTGATCCCGACTGCACGGATCCTTTCCCGATCGATCTCCCGCCCGAAGAAGTGCGACAGGTCCATCGAGTGGTGGTGGCCAACGGAAGCGCGAAACCCTGCCAAAAGCACACGCGAAGCTCCTCGGGTAGCTTGATCATAAGGCCGGGCGTCAAGGGTGACAGCCATTGGACCGACCGAAACGGCGCACCCGAGCCGTTCGTCATCGGCGATGTCGATCCCGAAGGTTCATTCGTGCATGTGCTCAACGAAGCCGCCATTGAAATCGTCATCGATGAACTCGACACGGTCACCGACTTTGCGGGCTATCTCGCGAAGAAGGCCGCCTTTGTTCGATCCGGCGATCTCGTCGAAGCGCATGGCGAGGAGAACCTTCTCGCCTACTACGCAATTCGAATAAACGACGAGGGTGACCACGACTTTGTCGTCGAAGAAGGGAAGGTCCCAATTTCCATCGATTGCCGACGGTATGACAAGTTTGTCAAAGACCCGCGGTATCAAGCCAGAAAATTTGCCAACGAGATTTCGTATCTTTGGGACAACTTGATCAGCAAGTTCACGAGCCATCTGCTCGACGGAACATCGATCATGCCGGAGGGACAAGACTTCGACCTTCGCAAACTTGAACTCGGCGTACGACAATTGGCCCTGGTGCCAAGGTTCTTCCGTAGATTGCATTCAGAAGCGATCGCGGATGCGCTGGAAAGGGGCAAACACGACGATTGGTTCGTGCGAGTGATAATGAGTCCCACCGGCGAAGAGGCCAGTGAGCCCGCCTTCTTCATCCAAACGATGAAATACCTCGATTGGATGGATACCAAGGGAGGCTACGACGGATACCGCAAATCAAGATCGGCTCTTGCAATGATTTATGCTCTCGGTCTGCTTGAACGCCATTCGCATCTCGGACGCGTGGTAGGAATCTCCTGTGAACCTCCGGACCAGAGTCGGGAGAGTTCGGAGGATCTCGTTTACGTCGAGCAGCATGAATGGACAGATCAAGAGCGAAAGAAGATCCGAAGTGACTGCAAGACTGCAGGAATTCTCCAGAATCAGAACGAGCGCCCGGTCCGGGGGCAGGAGTTTCCCGAGCACGGGGTCATCGCGTTCGAGAGACTGGGCTCGCCGCCGGAAAGCTCGCATTTGAACCGCAAGCAACGGCGGGCACTCAAGGCCCGAACAAGGAAGCGAAAGTGACCTTTCGGTCTCTTTCAGGACTTGATGCAGGCGTCAGTGTCAATGAAGCCGATCCAGGCAATTCTCCAACCGAGATGGCAGCCTCGCACGAACCGATTGATCCGGCCGATTTACCCGGCGTTCCTTGTCGAGAATCCGCCAGGGGCAAGGCCAACCCGGCCGAGTTGCCTGAATTCGGGGCACGCTGATTTCGCTGGCAAGCCAGCGACCGATGCGGCTGCGACCGCCGCCACGATGTTGAAGAGTTGAACTTTGGGGCTTATTCCCCTGAAGTTTGACAGGGTCGAAATTTGACAGGGTCGAAACAGGTACGCCTCAGCGATGCAGGTGTCGCCTGCCTTCAACCGCAGCAGCGCGAGCAAACAGTCTGGCACAGCCGCATCGCGGGCGAGCAGGGGAATTGCAAGACTTCTCAAAGGTTGGCATGCTGGATGCATCAGCTGACCAAATGCGGAAGCGGGTCACGTCGTGACGGGGCACGTGCCAACGCTAGGCGCAAAGTCCCCGAACCAAAGAGTTGAACCATGGTACCAAACGTCGTCATGGCCGTCGTTTTTGTGCTGGCGGCATCCACCGTCCAGGCCGGAGACGAACCTGTCATGTCTTGGGGCGGCGAGTTGCCGGCGGGTAAAGACGAGTACTTAACGGAGCCGGACTGCCGGGACTGGAACATAACGCGAACACGGCGTGACGTCAACCCCCTCCGACACAAAATGTGGGGCCGCCTGTGCTAAGGGGATAAGCCTTTGAGCACTTATTCACAAAAACGGTCGATGCCCGCATTTCCTTCCTAAACACACTCCAGATTCACATTGTTCCGCCTTCAAATTTCATTCACTTCCGCAGTTTGGGTTGCAGTGAACAGAAACACCGCGAACGATGGACGGTCGTGCACCGTAGTCCCTTCATAATAGTCCGAGGGCAGCGAACACGTCGCCATAACTGGCAGAGTCGTGACTGTTGCAACGGCTGCCTTAAACCGTGACATCATTCCCAGCCGTGACTTTTTTCGCTCCTTCGCGGAACCGTTCCAAAAAGCGAAAAACGGTGCCGCTCCCGCCGTTCAACAGTGCGGCGGACACGGCATAGCTGACGATGCCTGATTCAATTGTGATCTTGATGGGAGCCAAAAGAAGCTGGAAGATGTCAATCCCCGAGGACGCACATATGGCGAAGGAAATTGCAAAGATGATAGGTGTCTTGAAGCCCTTGTTGTTCAGCCCAGATTGCGCATAGAGCTTCCACTTGAAGAGCACATTGCACAACTCTTCGACGATTAGAGAGACGAACAGCCATACCAAGATAGCTGCGGCAAGATGCTCAAAATTCAGGTCATTAAGTGCGTCCATGATAGATCTCCCTTCATGTCAATGAGCGACCCATGATGAGATTACCTCGCCCTATGGTTCGGCTCGCCACCATCCTATCGCAGACGATCACTCGCAGCAAGAAGTCCAGAGCAACCGTTTTCGAGATCCTTCTAGTCCCGTCAAACGAATCAGGATAGGTTCTGTGATTGAAGTGCCCAGCTTAGTGGCAAGCTCGGGACTATCGTCAGATATGTGCAAAGACTTCTCTAAATTTGGTCCTAGCCATTTCCAATCGGAAGGCGATCAATGATTGTCATTGTCGTTGACTTGAAGACAATTGCAGTTCTTGCACTAGCAATTGCAACACTTGTGAAGTAAGTATTCTTCAAAACTTGGCGAGGCTTCATCGCCTCGCCTGTCTTGACGTTCCCAGCGTTAGCGTCTTCGGCACTTTGAATTCAAGGACTGGGAAGATAAGGACTTCATCACCGCATGTCTGTTTTTGTCATGTCTGCCCGGGAACATCATGAAATTTCCGACGCCTCTGGCGAGCATCGAATGCCGCAAGCGAAGGCGGTGTCGAACAAGCGTATTCTATCGTATTTCGAGAACACGGACTTCCTTAATGTACGATCCAACTTGATACTCGACCTCGTCCCCGATCTGTGCGTCGAGAAGCGCTTGGCCTAACGGGGTATGAATACCCACTTCGCCCGTGTTGGGATCACTCTTGTTTGTGACCAGAGTAAATGACAGCTTCTTGCCTCCATCACTCAGACTTTCGACGGACACTTTTGAACCTAAGCCCACAATTGGTTCATTGATCGCAACCGCTTCAGGATTGATTGAGAAATAGTCACTTTGTTCTGGGGTCTCCGTGGGTGGACTGTTGCACGGTCCATTGGCTTGTTCATGTGAAACGCTTCGCAGATAAGTAGTCGGTTCGGAAGTTCCGGTTTCGGTAACATCCATTACGTCCGCGTCAGTTTCCTTGGCGATGCGTGACAGCATTGCCATCGCGTCAAGTCTCTCCGAGTGATCGTCACCCTTTTCCTTGGCCCGAGACAGAGCATCCGCGATCACCCCGCTTAGCACTTCAATCTCATTCCGCGGGTTGCGGAACCAGTCGGTGGACCAGATCCGGTGCAGCCGCCAGCCGAGACCCTCGAGTACCTCCTGACGGAGTCGGTCACGATCACGGCTTGACTTTGAGCTGTGGTAGGTCGCGCCGTCACATTCAACGCCGAGGATGTAGCCGTAGGGCCAACTTGGGTGCCGCACGCCCAGGTCGATGCGAAAGCCGGCGACACCCACTTGAGGGACAACTTCATAGCCCAGCCGTTCGATCTCTGCGGCGACATAGTCCTCGAACGGGCTTTCAGTCCCGCCCTGCGGACCTGCCTTGTCCGGCACGTATCCGGTCTTGGAGTATTCGAGCCATGCTCTAAACATCTTCACACCGGTATGCTTGTTTCCGTCGACAAGAACATCGGTTGGCTTCATTGACGTGAACGTTATGATCTTTTTCTTGGCCCGCGTGAAAAGCACGTTGAGTCGGCGATGCCCGTGAGCAGAATTGATCGGTCCAAAGCGTTGGTGGACCCTGCCGGCCGGCGCTTCCGGGCCGTACAGCGTCGAGATCATCATCACGTCGCGTTCGTCGCCCTGAATTGTCTCGAGATTCTTAATGAAGAACTCTTCGAGCGCGTCGTTTTCCTCTTCCCAATTTTCAACGAAGTCCCGGACCTTCGGATTGCGATCACGCTCACGTTCGAACTCCTCCAGGAGCAAGTCCTTCTGATCGACATTCATGGTGCAGATTCCGAGCGAGAGTTCGGGCCAGTGCGTCATGTGACGCACAGCGGCCTCAACCACGGCGCGGGCCTCGATCTCGTTTCGTCGACCCTTGTAAGTCCCGTGTGTCTCTTCCAGTTCAACGCCGAGGTCGGGATGTCCCTCCAGTGCGGAAGGGAAGATCGTCAGCTCATCCTTGTACATCCAGTGATTGGAGAACTGAATCAGGGCGGGGTGTCGCGAGCGGTAATGCCAGCGGAGCTGCCGGATGGGCATGAAGGCGACATTTGCCATGTCGAGAATGCTCTCGCTGTCTTCACGCAGGTCCTCGTCGGTGTCACTGTCGTCCAGGACTTTCTGGAAGAAGCTCGTAGGGGGCAACTGCTTCGTGTCTCCCACGATCACCGCCCTTCCGGCACGGCTGAGCGCGCCCACGGCGTTCTCGGGGGTCATTTGAGAGGCTTCATCGATCACGACAAGATCGAACTTCATGTCGGCGTGCAAATACTGGGCCACGGCAAGAGCATCCATGTTTCGAGTCAAGCCCGGATTCGGTCTTTTTCGACGGGT
>VXPN01000205.1 GCA_009839535.1 Boseongicola sp. SB0662_bin_57
TTGCCGCCATCGACGTTCAGGGTCTGCCCGGTGATGTACCTGGCCTCAGGGGATGCCAGGAACACGCAAGGGTCCGCGATCTCTTCCGGTCGTCCCATATGCCCGAGCGGAACCGCCTCTCCAACCAGCCGCTTCTTCTCGCCGATTGCGAGATCCTCATAGCGAGCAAACTGGCTGTCCACGGTGTCCCACATCGGCGTGTCTACGACACCTGGCGCAATGGCGTTGACGCGGATGCCGTCGCCGGCAAGTTCAAGCGCAAGCGATTGCGTGATCGAGATCACGGCAGCCTTGGTCGAGCAGTATACTGAAATGTTCGGCTCACCGCGCCTTCCCGCCTGAGATGCCAGGTTGATTATCGCGCCGCCTCTTGCCCTGCGCCTCATTCCTGGCACGACAGCCTGGGTCACGAAGATCGTGCCTCCGACATTGACGTCATATTGGCGCCGATAATCCTCTATCGTGATATCCTCGACCGGAGACATGTTGAAGATGCCGGCATTGTTGACGAGGATGTCGATCCCGCCCCATTGCTCCTCGATCGCACGAACGCCATCGGAAATTGAGGGCAGATCCGTCACGTCGACACGCAGCGCGAGGCCATCAACGCCAGCGGCAACCTTCGTCGCATCCTCAAGCAGGATGTCCGCAACTGCCACCCTGGCCCCTTCCTGCGCGAAGGCTTCGCAGACAGCTCGCCCGATTCCCTGTGCGCCACCAGTGACCAGCGCGACCATGCCGAAGAGTCGTTTCAATTCCCGGGACCTCCTGAATGCAACCTGATGATGGCGTACGGGATCAGATGCAAGCGGTCGCCGTGCCAGAAGCCGACCTCGCCGTCGACGCGTCCGGCGATCCCGGTCCCTTTGGCATGAAGCAACATGTCCGAACCAAGGCCCTGAGCGCCTTTCGATGTCAAAGGCCTTGCGATTCACTTAGCAAGGCCAAACGATGGACTTTCTGTTCCAGCTTGCTGCCACGGCTGACGCGACGCACGGTATGGCCGGGCATTGACTTGGGTGCCATCTCAAACAGGAACGGTCATGATCGCGCTCAACCAACTGAAGTCCGTTGGCACTGAACTGGCTCGCCCCGAGTGCGTGCTTTGCACCTCGGACGAAGTGCTGCATGTTGCCGACTGGAGAGGCGGCGTGACCTTGATTGCGCCGGATGGGAGGCAACGGACAATCTTGGCCAAGGGGAAATTCAAGCCCAGGCCGAACGGGATCGCGATATTGCCAGACGGTGGCTGGCTGCTGGCACATCTGGGCGAATCCGACGGCGGCGTCTATCGGCTTGCACCAGACGGCACGCTTTCCCCTGAGCTGATCGAGGTTGACGGAGCGCCCCTGCCGCCCACCAACTACGTCCACATTGACGGGCAGCGACGTGTCTGGGTGACAGTCAGCACGCGGCGACACCCGCGTAATCTGGGCTACCGACCCGATTGCGACGACGGGTTCATTGTGCTTGCGGACAGTGCCGGAGCGAGGATCGTTGCGGCGGGCTTCGGCTATGCCAACGAATGCCTGATCCATCCCGTGACCGGGCGGCTCTACGTGAACGAAACTTTCGCCCGGCGCTTGACGCGCCTTGACGTCGATGGTGACGGGAACCTGTCGAACAGGACCACGATGGCCGAGTTTGGCCCGGGAACCTTTCCTGACGGACTGACTTTCGACTCCGTGGGCGGGATCTGGATCACGTCTATCGTCAGCAACCGGGTGATCCGGGTCGACGCCGCCGGACGCCAGGAAATCCTGCTTGAGGACGTCGATCCGGACGATCTTGCAGGTGTCGAAAGGGCCTATCTGGCGGGCGAAATGGGCCGGTCTCACCTGGACCGGACATTTGGCCGGCGGCTCAGGAACATTTCCAGCGCGGCGTTTGGCAGGGCCGACCTCAAGACAGTCCATCTTGGCTGCCTGTTGGGCGAAGACATCGCAACATTCCAGTCACCCATTGCGGGCCTGCAGCCATTTCACTGGAATTGGACCGCATCTTCGCGAGAGTTTTCCGCATGACGCCATCCCTGAATGCCGGTTGCGTCGGAGCGGGCTACTTCAGCCGCTTCCACTACGATTCGTGGAATCGGATTGAAGGGGTGCAACCGGTCGCGTCCGTCGACCGCGACATCACGAAGGCACGGGCAACCGGGCTTGCTGCATTTGACGATCTTGGTGCGATGCTGGCAGAGGTCAAGCCGGACATAGTCGACATCATCACGCCGCCCGTCACCCATCTGGACTGCATTCGGACGGCGCTTGAAGCCGGCCCGAAGGCGATCATTTGCCAAAAGCCCTTTTGCCTGGATCTCGACGAAGCCCGCGAAGCCGTGCGTCTGTCCGAGACTGCGGGCATTCCCGTCATCGTCCACGAAAACTTCCGCTTTCAGCCCTGGTATCGTGCGATCAAGGCCGAAATCGATCAGGGCGCCGTCGGGAACGTCCTGCAACTGACATTCCGTCTCCGGCCGGGAGACGGCCAGGGCGCGCGCGCCTATCTCGATCGGCAACCCTATTTCCAGAAGATGCCGCGGTTTCTGGTTCATGAGACCGCCATTCACTGGATCGACACGTTCCGGTTCTTGATGGGCGAGCCTCAGGCGGTCTTTGCCGACCTGCGAAGGTTGAACCCTGTCATTGCGGGCGAGGATGCAGGCTTTGTCCTCTTCTCGTATGCTGGCGGATTGCGCGCGATGTTCGACGGGAACCGACTCCTGGACCATGCCGCCGAGAACACGCGCTGCACCATGGGCGAGGCGCTGATCGAGGGTTCGGCTGGCACGATTGATCTCAAAGGCGACGGATCGGTCCATCTTCGTCGCTTTGGCGACCAGGTCTCGCGCGAAGTCCTGCCCCCCTCCTCCCACGAGGGCTTTGGCGGCGACTGTGTCCATCACTTGCAAAGCCACGTTGTGCATGGCGTGCTGGGCAACGTTGAGTTTGAGAACGTCGCCAGAGACTATCTGCCAGTGATCGAAGCGGAAAACGCGATCTATGCATCAGCGGAAGCCGGGGCCTGGGTGAGGCTGTGAAGGGAAAGATCCAATGAAGGTGGGATATATCGGGGCCGGCGCCATGGGCGCCCCAATGATTGCGCGACTGGCGGAGGCCTATCCGGGAGACACGCTGGTCTTCGATGTCAGCCCGGAAGTCTCTGCCCGGGTGGCGGGCAAGACTGGCGCCAGGGCCTGCAGCACCATTGCCGAAATTGCGCAGGCGTCGGACGTGCTGTTCTCCTGCGTGCCGGACAACGCTTCCAGCCTGCAGGCCTATCTTGGCGACGACGGAGTCGCCTCGGCGATCCGGCCGGGGTCGATCACCATCGAATGCTCCACGGTTGGCCCGGACATCACTCAAGAAGTCAATGCCGCGCTGAAAGCCAAGGGCGCGTGTCATCTCGACGCCTCGATGCTTGGATCGGTCAAGCAGGCAAGAGAGGGCACGATCAGCTTTGTCGTCGGCGGCGAAGCGGAGGCCTTCGAGCGCGCGCAACCCGTTCTGGCGCGATGTGGCCGGTTCATCCGCCACTGCGGGCCATCGGGTGCCGGCAACCGCATGAAGCTGATCCACCAGACTCTTGTTGGAGGCCATGCCGTCGCAGTTGCCGAGGCCATGGGCCTCTGCCTTGAGACGGGAGCCGATGTGGAGACGTTCTTTGACATCGTGACCCAGGGAACCGGCTTTGCCTGTTCGCGGTATTTCGAGAATCGCGTTCCACGCATGCGCGACGGCGAGTTCTCGGCGCTCTTCATGCTCAAGTTCCTTTTGAAGGATGTCCGGCTGGCGCGCGACATGATCAGCGGTGCAGGAGCGAACTACCCGAACCTGAGCGCCGTCGTGAAGACCTTCGAGGACAGCGTCGAAATGGGCTGGGCAGACGACGACTTCTCTGCTGTCATGAAGCTTGTGGAGGCGCGCATCGGAAAGGCCATCGCAAAGTGAAGGTTGCGTTGATCAAGGGCGATGGAATCGGAGTGGACGTTGCCGAGGCGGCGATTGCCGTCGTGGATGCAGCCGTTGCTGCAGCGGGCATGCCGACGCTGACCTATGACGAGATCCGGGCAGGCGCGAGGCACTTCGAGGAAACCGGGCAGGACATCGAAACCGGCGGCGAAACGCGCGCAGGCGAAGCCGACGCCGTCTTTCTTGGCGCAATCGGCCTGCCGTCGGTCCGGCATTCAGACGGAACGGAGATCGGCCCGCACTTGAGGCTCAGGGACATCTACGGGCTCTATGCAGGGGTCCGGCCGGTCAAGGCCTACCCGAACGCACCTCGGCCACTGGCCGACCCGCGTGCAGCCGGGATTGACATGATCATTCTGCGCGAATCGACCGAAGGTCTCTTCTATTCCGCAGCCGTCCACAAGCGGGCGGAAGCCATGGGAGACGCAGAGGCCCGTGACACGCTCAGAATCACGCGGGCGACCACCGAAAAACTGATGCATTTTGGGTTCAGGCTGGCCGAGAAGCGAAGGACGCGCGGCAAACCGGGGCGGCTGACCTGCGTCGACAAGGCGAATGTCTTCGCTTCCATGGCCTTCTTCCGGAAGATCTACGACGAGATCGCCGCGGAATATCCGGAAGTCGAAACAGGGTACAACTACGTCGACGCCCAGGCATTGGACCTGATCCGACGCCCATGGGACTACGATGTCATGGTCATGGAGAACATGTTTGGCGACATCCTTTCCGATCTCGCAGGCGGGCTCGTTGGCGGCATGGGCATGGCGGCCTGTGCCGAGATCGGGGACAAGATCGGCCTTTTCCAGCCCGCCCACGGCTCGGCACCCGACATCATGGGCCAAGACAAGGCAAATCCGCTGGCCGCGATCCTTTCCGGAGCGCTGATGCTCGACTATCTGGCCGAAAAGTCCGGCGACGCGCGCTTCGAAGACGCCGCACAGTGCATCGAGCAGACCATCGAAGGAGGCTTTGCGGCAAATGCCCTCCGTCCAATGGAATTCGGCGGTGACATGGGCACGCGTGCGGTCACCACCGAAGTTCTTGCTCGAATGCCCGCCGGCAAAGCTTGACACGTAAGCACCGTCGCCTGAAGGCGACGGCTTTCTCGTTGAATGCCGCGTCCCCTCTGGATGCCATGCAGGTACGCTGTCCTCCCGCGAAACGCGGGGCGGTTGCCGACGGGGGAGTCGATCAGGAAAATATCTGCAGGGAAAGCCCGCTCTAGGTGGCAGATTTCCGAAATGGATGCTGCGGGACTTGCCCCGCAGCGCCGCCGCAGGGTGCCAACACCTGGTGGCGAGCCTTGCTTGCGCCGACCATGAATCCATAGACTCCGATGTGCGCGATTTAGGCCCAGCGACCTCGTATGCTCCGAGAATCAGAAAGGAGCCTGGAGGTGGCTGTGGATAAGT
>VXPN01000306.1 GCA_009839535.1 Boseongicola sp. SB0662_bin_57
CCGCGTAGGCCGGAGCCACGTTGATCATGTCGATCGAGCGCATCCGCGTGGCGAGAAGGGATTGCGGCCCGTCCCGCATGGTCGTGTCGGTGACCAGGACACGATCCTGTTCCAGCATCCAGCTTGCGACGGCCTCGGCACCTTCCTTCTTCAAGAGATCACGCGTGCCCGGCGCCGGGTCTCGGGTCCGGAGTGCCGGTGGCACCGGGTCGCGGAGGCTTGCGGGCGGCCTGGGGCGGTCCCTGGTATCGGGGTGGCCGTTGACGGTCACGTCCGCGAGATAGGCCAGGATTCGGGTTGCCCGGTCGCGTCGCGGCTTGAAGTCGAAGAGATCGGGCGTCTCGTCGATGAATCGCGTGTGATACTCGTTGTTGAGAAACGTCGGATGCTTCAGCAGGTTCTCGACAAAGGCGATGTTGGTGGACACGCCGCGAATCCGGAATTCGCGAAGCGCACGATCCATCCGGGCGATCGCGGCTTCGGGGGTGGGAGCCCAGGCGGTGACCTTCTCGAGAAGCGAATCGTAGTAGCGCGTGATGACCGCCCCCGAGTAGGCCGTGCCCCCGTCAAGCCGGATTCCCATGCCGTTCGCGCCTCGGTAGGCCGCGATACGCCCATAGTCCGGAATGAAGTTGTTGGTTGGATCTTCCGTCGTGATCCGGCACTGGATGGCGTGGCCGTTGAGCGCGACGTCGTATTGCGACGCCGTGCCCGTCGCCTCCACCAGGCCCTTGCCTTCGGCAATCAGGATCTGGGCCTGGACGATGTCAATTCCGGTCACCTCTTCGGTCACCGTGTGTTCGACCTGGATGCGCGGATTCACTTCGATGAAATAGAATTCCCCGGAATCCATGTCCATCAGGAACTCGATGGTTCCCGCGCATTCGTAGTTCACCTCCTCGGCAATCTTCTTGCCAAGGCCGGCAAGCCTTTCGCGCTGTGCGCCCGAAAGGTAGGGCGCGGGCGCGCGCTCGACCACCTTCTGGTTCCGGCGTTGAACGGAGCAGTCGCGTTCCCAAAGATGATATATGTTTCCGCGGCTGTCGCCGAGGATCTGGACCTCCACGTGGCGTGCGCGCTGGATCATCCTTTCGAGATAGCCCTCGCCGTTGCCGAAGGCCGCTTCCGCCTCGCGGCGCCCTTCCAGGACCTTCTCCTCGAGTTCGTCGGGCGACATGATCGGGCGCATGCCGCGACCGCCTCCGCCCCAGGAGGCCTTGAGCATCATCGGATAGCCGACCGCTTCGGCCTGCTTGCGCACGAGTTCCATGTCGTCGCCGAGAACGTCCGATGCGGGAATGACCGGCACACCGGCCTTGATCGCGACCATGCGCGCGCTTGCCTTGTCGCCAAGGGCGCGCATGGTCTCGGCCTTCGGGCCGATGAAGGTGATGCCGGCTTCGGTGCATGCCTCTACCAGCGCCGGGTTCTCGGAGAGCAGTCCGTATCCCGGATGAATCGCGTCGGCTCCGCTTTCCTGGGCGACCCGGATCACCTCGTCGATGGAAAGATAGGCCGCAACGGGGCCGAGCCCCTTCCCGATGCGATAGGCCTCGTCGGCCTTGAACCGGTGGAGGCACAGCTTGTCCTCTTCCGCGAAGATCGCGACGGTCCGCTTGCCGAGCTCGTTTGCCGCGCGCATGACACGGATGGCGATTTCGCCACGGTTGGCAATCAGGATTTTCTTGATCTCGGCCATCGTTCGTTCCTGCCTTGAATTTGCGGCATGTGTTATCCGCCGACGGTGGCGTCGGCAATCTCCGATTGGCCCGTGATGGGGATCGGGGAACGGGAAGCATGGATTCCGCGGCAGGCCTGGGACGCGGCCAATCAGGAACGTGCGGGGCGTTCAAGCCTTGGGTATCGATGACGGGACGACGCGAGCGGCAAGATCGGAGAGTCGCCTCGCGCCCATTTGGCCCATGTTCGCGGTCATGTCGTCCGACAGGACATGAATCAGGTGTGGCGGCCCGCTCCGGCCCAGCGCTCCGATCGCATAGTGGAACGCGCGGCCGAGCATGACGAAGTCGGCCCCGAGGGCAAGGGCGCGGAGGATGTCCAGGCCGCCCATGACGCCACTGTCGAAGACGATTGGCGTCTCCGGGACGGCATCGCGGATTGCCGGCAGGCACTCGATCGAGGCAGGCCCGCCGTCGAACTGGCGTCCCGAGTGGTTCGAGACCCAGATGCCGTCAATGCCCATTTTGACAAGGCGTCTTGCATCCTCGGGCTTCTGGATCCCCTTGACGAGAAACGGGCCGTCCCAAAGTTCGCGAATCTCCGAGATGTCCTGCCAGCTCGGTTCACCCCTGATGACGTGTCCGGCGTGGGCGACCGAATTGTAGTCGTCCAACTGGTCGACATAATCCTCGCAGAACTTCAGGCTTGGAATGCCTTCCCGAAGCGTTCCAAACGTCCATGCGGGATGCAGCAACATCGAGAGGACCATGCCGGCAGTGATCTTGGGTGGTATCGTCAGGTCGGCGCGCCGCTGGCGCTCGCGGCGGCTGTCGACCGGGACGTCCACCGTCAGGACCAGCGTATGGAATCCGGAGTCCCTCGTGCGACGAAGCATGTCGGCGCGAAAGTCCTTTCGGCCCGGCATGTACATCTGGAACCAGCCCTGGTCGCCGATGTTCGGGGCCAGGGTTTCCGGCAGCACGGTTGCAACATGCGACATGACGTAGGGAATGCCGGTCCCGGCGCAGGCGGCAGCGAGGATCTTTTCGGCCCCCGGCCACATGATGCCCGACATTCCGACGGGGGCGCATCCGAAGGGGAGGGGGTAGTCGCGTCCAAGAAACGTGGTGGACAGGTCGAATTCGAGCGATCCTTCCAGCACTGCGGGCCAGAAGCGGATGGCCTGAAGCGCGGACCTGTTGCGCCTGGTCTGGTCCTCGTTGCCGGTGGAACTGTCGAGATACTCGAACACGAAGTGCGGCACGCGCCGACGTGCGCGCAGCCGGAGGTCCGAAATGGCGGGATAGCGCGTGTCCAGATTCATGCGGGCAATTAGGCGCAATCGTCTGGATTTTGGAAGCGGATTCGTGAATTCATGGACCAACGTCGCCTTTGCTCGTGGCGATGCTATCCCTTCGCCTGCGTCAGGACTTCACCTTCGATTTCGGGTGGTTTCGCGAGCGATGGGTCTATCTGAGGTGAAGGGACGGAAGCCAGCCGTTTCAGGCTTCCAAGGCGGCGGAAATGCGGAGCTAACCTCGAGTCGACGGTGCTACATTGAAATGTCCGGGGCGGGGTCCGGATTGCGGCGCTTGTGCTCCAGCGCGTCCGGGCTTCGCTTGTCCACATAAGCACGTGCATGGTGCAATCGATCCTGAACGGCCCGGGCCGTCGCCGGAAAACATGCGTGGGCTGTCGCCGCCGTTCTGCCTGTAGATGAACCCCTACGGCCGCTTCGAGCCGGATCTGGGCGAGTGCATCGACCGCCTGACACGTTCCATGAAGGCGCTCCAGGTCATTGTCGAGATGCTCCGGGAAAGGGGTGCCAGATGCGCTGCAACCGAGCAGGCTGCGGACATCTCGACCGCCGTCGGCGAGGCCTTCCTTGACATGCTTGGCGTCTTTGCCGCGTTCGAAACCAACCTGCACCGCGAGCGGCAAGCCGAAGGAATCATCGCGGCCAAGCGGAGGGGTGCCTGTCGCGAGCAGCCTACGACGATCGAAATGGACGCAATCGGGTGTCGCATTGCCGAAGGGCATTCTCCAACCAAAATCGCACGCGAGACGGAGATTTCGCGCGGAACCATCTACAAGGCCAAGGAAAGGCTGTTGGGGCGATGGAGCCGCGCCGATGACGTCGGCTTTGTCATCGTGTCGTCGAGTTCTTCGAATCCGGCGTCCGCCTGACCTCGGCTGCGACGCAAACGTTCTCGACCGGGAAGTGCGTGCTTCTATATGTCCTTGACAACATACGTTCGGCATTGCATATTCTGGCGCGGGCAATGCAGTGCCGCCACTGGCTGATCCAACAAAAGAAAGGAGGCCTGATGGTCTGGAAGATTGACTTTCATCAAGAATTTGCGCTGGAATTCAAGGAATACGAAGACACGATCAGATTGGAAATTATGGCAATTGTCGAATTGCTTCGAGAGGAAGGACCGTCCCTTGGCCGGCCGCATGTCGACACGCTTCAGGGCTCCAGGCATGCGAACATGAAGGAACTTCGCTGTCGTGGCGCCTGCAAGACATGGCGCGTGGCCTTTGCCTTTACGCCGGAACGAACGGCGCTGCTGCTCGCGGCCGGGGACAAGTCCCGAATGAAGTCGAAGCGGTTCTATCGCTGGCTTGTCACGACGGCAGAGAAGCGGTTCGACGAATTCCTGAAGGAGGCAACGGAAAAGGAGGCCACTTCCGACGACAGTGCATGAGCCACCTTGGTCATCCCCGGAGCTGCGCCTCGGGGGTGCGCCAAAAAAAATGATCAGATCAAGAGAGAAAGCATGAAGACCGTAAGCTATGAAGAAATGAAAGCACGCGAAACCCCGGTGATGCAGCGCCGGATCGAGGCTCGCACCGATGAGCTTCGGGCCGAACTGGCCACCTTGCGCGAACTTCGCAAGAGACTTGACATCACGCAGGTCGAGCTTGCTGCCGAGCTTGGCATCGGACAGGAGGGTGTCTCGCGCCTCGAGAGACGCAATGACACATTGGTGTCCACCCTGCGAAAGGCAGTCGAGGCCATGGGAGGCGACTTGCGCCTCATCGCTGAGCTTCCGAACGGAGGTCGCGTGGAGCTGTCAGACTTCGGACACGCCTAACTGTCGGGCGGTCGACGCACACGTCCTTCCGCGCCCTCCTTGGTCAGGTGCGCAAAAACGTCCTGCGGGTCTGCCGTGGACCTGGACGAGCGGAAGACGACGATGCGCAGCGAGCGGGCATTGCGACTCGCGGGACGGCAGAGGAGGAACCGTTCCGGCAGGAGCGTCGCGATGAATTCTGCCGCAGTCGTCGGGAGAGAGCCAGTCGCCCGGTCAAGTCGCATGGTCCGAAGCGACTTGCGGCGAGAACGGATTGTGAACGTGCTTTATCTCCGGGACCGGGCGCGCTAGGCTTGCCCAATGAGCAGTGACCTGGAATGCGAAGAGTTTCCCGACAGGATGCCCCTCTCCATGCAGGCGACGGCCATGCGGGGAACACCTTACCTCGAAGATCTCAATCCCGCCCAGCGAGAGGCCGTGGAGACGCTTGACGGCCCGCTGCTGATGCTGGCAGGAGCCGGTACCGGCAAGACGAAGGCGTTGACGACGCGGATCGCGCATCTCCTGAACACGGGCACGGCGCGACCGAACGAGATCCTCGCCGTCACGTTCACCAACAAGGCGGCTCGGGAGATGAAATCGCGGGTGGCCTCGC
>VXPN01000328.1:0-2016 GCA_009839535.1 Boseongicola sp. SB0662_bin_57
TGATCTCGTGCCAAGTCACGCCGCCGTGCCGGCTCTGCCCTGCTTCGGCGACCAGATGTTCGCGAGGCATCGGAAAGGCGCCCGCGAAACGGTTCATCGCCGACTCAAGTCACAGCGCCGCGTTGCCCGTGCCGGCAAGGAGAACGACACCCATCTTCAGGTCGACGGTGCGTCGTTTCAGGTGCGCGAGAGCGCCAGAGAACGAGGACGCGACGATCTGGCTGGCTTCGGTCGCCACCGCGACGGCCGGCGGGATGCCGATGAAGAACAGGAGAGGCGTCATCAGGAACCCGCCGCCGACACCGAACATGCCGGACAGGATTCCTACGAACCCGCCAAGCCCGAGCGGCAGGAAGGCGTCGACCGATACCTCGGCGATGGGAAGGCAGATGTGCGTCCGCGGCGTGTATCCCTGTCTGCGAAAGAGCTTCAACGGTCATTCATGAACGGCGCCGAGGAATTCGTGCGGCAAATTGCAACATGTCGGGAACAGGCCGGCAGGATGCGAATGCGATGGCTGCGTGCATGCCTTGGGCATCCTGCAGCCTGCGACGAAACTCGAGGATCGTGCTGTCTTCCGTCTCCTTGGAGTGACTCTGCGGTGCCACAAGCCCGGTTCAGTCAGCGGTGACGATGCGCCTATATGGAGGCGGGCAGGTTACAGGACAAAGGCGTTAAGGCAGGTAGCCTGCCAGTTCTGCCTCCACCTCCCTTGGGTCGTGTTCCAGTCCCGCACGCAATCCCTGCGCCATGTCGCCGGGATAAATGTCGTCCTCGTCGCCCGTCTCCAGCCCGTTGAGCGCCGCGCGTACCACATCCGCCGGATCGAGCTTGGGCGGCGGGAAGTCCTTGCTCATGTCGGTGTCCACCGCACCGGGCATGATCGCGAACACTTTTGTTCCTTGCGCCGTCAGCTCTGCCCGAACTGCCTGAGTCATGCTCAGGCTCGCTGCCTTCGACGCACAGAGCGTGCCCATCATCGGAAGTGCAACCCGGCTGAGAATCGACAGCATGTTGACAATCGCGCCACCGCCGTTGGCCTTGAGCACTGGCGCGAAAGCGCGGATCATGGAAAGCGTGCCGAAATAGTTCACCTCCATTTCGCGGCGGGCGTCTTCCATGGAGGGGTTCTTCAGTGCGCCGGAATTGCTGTTGAAACCGGCATTGTTGATCAAGAGCGTCACGTCACTGGCTTCGGTCGCGGCCTTGGCCACCGCGTCGGCGTCGGTGACATCAAGCGCGACCTTGACAACGCGAGGGTCGTCAGGCAGCGCCGCCACATCTCGCGCGGCGGCATAGACCCTTGCCGCGCCGCGCAACAAGAGCGCCTCGACGAAACGGGCGCCGATGCCCCGATTGGCCCCGGTAACAAAGGCGGTGGCGTTCTCAATGTCCATGGCAAAGGGTCCTTTCACGGTTTCGGCGAGCCAGCCGGGGTCGTATTCCGGCGACGGCGCGGCGCGCAGCAGTTTCTTGGTGTAGCTGTGGTTCGGTGTTTCGAACACCCGCCCAACGGGGCCGTCTTCGCGGATCTTGCCGCGCTGCATTACCAACACCCGGTCAGCGAGCGAGCGTACCACGGCCAGGTCATGGGTGATGAAGAGGACCGACAGGCCCCGCTGGTCGCGGAGGTCCAGCAGCAACCGAAGGATGCGCGCCTGATTGGAGACATCGAGGCCCGAGACAATCTCGTCGGCGATGATGAGCTTCGGCGCGCCGGCCAGCGCCCGCGCGATGCCCACCCGCTGGCGTTGTCCACCCGAGAGGCGATGGGGGTAGAAATCCTTGAACTCGGACGTAAGCCCCACCTGATCGAACAGTTCGTCCACGGTGGTCGCCGCGCCGAAATTCCGCAGTGGCATGTCAAGAGACTGCCCGATCGAGCGACGCGGGTTCAGGGACGACAGCGGATCCTGAAAGATCATCTGGATGTCCTTGCGGTACGCCCGCCAGCGCGGGTACCAAGCACGGTCCTTGGTGCGGATCGTGGCAACATTGCCCGGGTCGACGATGGGT
>VXPN01000328.1:2116-5365 GCA_009839535.1 Boseongicola sp. SB0662_bin_57
AACATCAGCCCCACGCCGGTTTCGCGCTGCATCTCCCGGATCAGGTGCAGGACGTCCTTCTGCACAGTGACATCCAGCGCGGTTGTGGGTTCGTCGGCGATCACGAGCTTGGGACGCGAGGCGAATGCCGCCGCGATGAGCGCACGCTGGCGCATGCCGCCGGAGAGCACATGCGGGAAGGACTTGGCAACCTTGGTCGCGGAAGGAATGCGCACCGCGTCAAGCCAGCGGATGACTTCCACTTTGGCGTCGGCTGTGCCTTTGGGCAGCACCTCGGCAAGCTGCGCAGAGATCGTCCGGCAGGGGTTCAGCGCGCTCAACGGGTCCTGCGGGATCAGCGCCAGGTCGCGTTTCAGAAGTGCGCGGCGGGCGTGCGGACGAAGTGCCAACAGGTCCGTTCCATTGAGCCGGATCGCACCACCCGTTACAGTGACATCACGGGGCAGGACTCCCAGGATCGCCTTGCCCAACATCGACTTGCCGGCGCCGCTTTCACCCACGACGCCAGCGATCTCAGAGGACTCGATTGTCAGGTTGACACCGCGCAGTACGGGGGCGCCGCGCAGGCCGAGCGACAGGCTATCGACCTGCAACAAGCTCATTTGCGCAGCACCGGGTCAAGGTAGAACCGCAGCGCATCGCCCATCGCGTTCAGCCCGAGGATCGTGATCACCAGCGCGCCCACGGGGAAGGCCATGACCCACCAGGCCTCGTTGATGACGCGGCGGCCCTCGGCAATCATGTCGCCCCAAGTCGCCGCGCCTGAGGACACCGAGAGTGAGACGAAGCTGAGAATTGTTTCAACTGTGATCGCGATGCCGATTTCGAAGAAGAAGAGCGTGACCAGCAGCGGCAGCACGTTGGGCAGCACCTCTCGGATCAGGATCGACAGGTCGCTGCCGCCGGCGATGCGAGCGGCGTCGATATAGTCTCGGCTGCGTTGCTGCAGCACGTCGGCGCGCACAACGCGGGCAAACCGCGTCCAGTCGATCACTGCCACCACGATGATCACCGATGTCAGCGTCGTGCCCAGCATCGCCACCAGGATGATCGACAGCAAAACGGGCGGGAAAGATAGCCACACATCCACGATCCGGCTGATGACGTTGTCGATCCAGCCGCCATAGAACCCCGCCAATGCGCCCAAGGTCACCCCGGCCAGCGCCGCGAGGCAAGCCACCGACACGCCCACGATCATCGCCAATCGTGCGCCGTAGATCAGCCGCGAGGCCACATCGCGCCCCAAACTGTCGGTGCCCAGCGGATAGGCCCAGGCGCTCTCGATGCCGAAATATGCCAGATCATCGTTCAGCCAGGCGGGTGGCATGTTGATCAGAAAGAGATCGTCAAGCGTGGGGTCATGCGGTGCGATCCAGGGCGCGAAGAGCGCCGCGGTCAGCAGCGCTCCGATTGCAGCGCAGCCAAAGACCATCCGCAGAAGGGTGATCCTCTCGGTCGAGCGCTCTAACCCGGTACCGCCGCCTCCACGACCTTTCTCCAGGGAGAAACTCTCAACGCTGCTCATCGCACCGTCCTCAGACGGGGATCGGCGGCGCGATAAAGTTCATTGCTGGCCAGGTTGATCAGGATGAAGATCAGCGCGAAGACCAGCACGATCCCCTGGATCAGCGGAAGGTCACGGTTGATGACAGCAGAGATCGCGGTGGAGCCGATGCCGGGCCATGAAAACTGCCGCTCGATAAGCACGGTGCCGCCGATGAGGAACGTCAGTTGCACCGAGGTGAGCGCGATGGTTGGGATCATGGCGTTGCGCAGGGCTTCGCCCAGGACGATGGCAAGCCTGCTCTTGCCCTTGGTCTGAGCGAGCATGACATAGTCCTGCGCCATCGCCTCTTCCAGTGCGCCTTTCAGCACCCGGGTGATGCCCGCCGCCAAAGGCAAGCCGAGGGCCAGCGCAGGCAGGACCGCGTAACGCGCGAGCTCCGCGAAGGCGTCAATGCGGAACGTGACCAGCGACTCCAACAAGTAGAAATTCGTGGCGAAGTCCTGCGCCGTTCGCGGGTCGAACCGGCCTGAGATGGGCATCATCGGCGCAAAGAGCGTCACCGCAAGGATGAAGATCAGCGCCCAGAGGAAATCGGGGATCGCTTGCGCCAGCCCCGCCAGCCCGTCGATGGCCAGCGTCGCGCTGTCCACTTGCAGCCAGACCGCCAGGACAGAGAAGGCAAAGGCCAGCGCCAAGGCGATGAGGCTTGCCAGCAGCACCAGTTCCAGCGTGGCGGGCAGGCGGTCGAGGATGATCTCCATCACCGGCAAGCGGAACTGCGTCGACATCCCGAAATCAAGCCACGCGACGTTGCGCAGCCAGATCACGTATTGTGCGGGAATTGACTTGTCGAGCCCGTAGAGCCGCTCAAGATTGGCGCGCACCTCGTCCGTTGCGCCCGGTGGCAGCATCATCGAGATCGGGTCTCCGGGCACCAGCCGCAAGATCACGAAGATCACGACCGACACCCCCAGAAGCGTCAGGAAAATCGAACCAATCGTAACGAGCAGGCGGGCCATTTCAGAATGCGGAGTCACCTGTCCCGGGCTTGATCCCGGACCTCGACCTGTGGCCTGGCGAGGTCCCGGGCCGGGCCCGGGACGAAGTCGAGCTTAGTTGCTGCTGACGTTCTGAGGCAGCAGGAAGTTCGCCACATGCGGTGTGACGGACAGCCCGTCGCGATAGATGATCGGCTGAACGAACTGCAAGAGCGGGATCACCATCGCGTTCTCGGCGATATAGGCATCCACCTTTTGGTAGCCCGCGATTCGTGCGTCCTCGTCGTCCTCGCCCCAGAGCGGCCCGATCATCGCGTCCACGTCCTCGGTGTCCCAGGTCGAATGCGGCGAGGGGCCGAACATCGAGAACCCGGTCGAGGTCGACGGGTCACCGATGGAGTTGCCCCAGTTGTAGAAGGCCGCCGGCGCCAAGGCGTCGCGGGCCCGCAGATCGAAATGCTTGGCGATTTCATAGACCTCGATTTCGGCCTCAATGCCCACACGTTTCCACATTCCAGTGACCGCCTGGATCATCTCGTAATCCTTGGGCTTGAAGCCGCGGGTGGTCTGGATCTTGAACTTCACCGGATTGTCAGGGGAATAGCCAGACGCCGCCAGGAGTTCCTTGGACTTTTCGGGGTCATAGGCCACGGTCGTTTCCGCCGTGAAGGCCGCGTATTCTGGTGCCTGCAACGTGTCGATGGGCACGCCATAGCCGCGCAGGAGCCGGTCCACGATCAGGTC
>VXPN01000040.1 GCA_009839535.1 Boseongicola sp. SB0662_bin_57
TTCAAGGACCTGACCATCGGCGACATCTACCAGCTCCGACTGACGCTGGAACCGGAACTGGCCGCCTCGCTGGCGGGAAACCTGCCCGAGGACGTGCTGCAATTGCTGGAAGGGAACATCGCGCGATATTCCAGCCCCGCTCGCGATCTTGAAGAGGAGCGCGCCCAGCACGTGGCATCGCTCAGGTTCCATGCCATCCTCGCAGAACAGGCCAGGAATCCGCTGCTTGGGTTTGTCATTGATTTCATGGTGAAGCTCCTCTCGGACCTTACCGTCTATCGCCGCCTTTATTCGCCACCCAATGTCGAGCTTTGGCAGCAGGGCCACGACCACCAGAAAGCGCTGGTCAAGGCCCTGCGCAACGGCGATGCAGACCGCGCCAGGGCGATCATGACCGATCATATGGAAACGGCCTGGAAGCTCATGCGTCGACAGGAGGTCGAAGTGCAGAACCGCTTCATTTCGGAGTGATCGGCAAGGCGAGGCCGCGCCGCGTCTCTGCCTCACCGGCCCGAAGCCAATTGCCCCGAAACCTGCACCGCAAGCCCTCGCCTTGAATGAGAGCTGTCGCGGGCCTGGGCAAGGATCTCCATGGCTCACGACGACGGCAGCTTCCTGTTCATGCCTCTGCGGCAACGACAGATCCCGGCTCCGCCCCCACCCGGGCACCTCGCTGACCGCCACGCCAAGCCTTGCGGCGATCTTGTCGCGCGACCGGCAGGCAGTGTGGCGAAGGGTCGAACGGCCAAGCTCGGCTCCGCCCAGACAGCAACGCGCAATTCCGGTCCTTACGGCCAAGGCGGAACCGCCACTGCTGGCGCCGCGGCCATCCTCTGCTACAGAATCATTGACCTGATTCAATGAACTGGCCCGGCCCGGGGCGGTTGGGAACATTCGGCACAATGAACGAACACCTGAAAGGTCTGCTTATCACGACGCTGGGCGTCTTGCTCGTCGTGCCGGACTCGCTGTTCGTCAGGCTGATCGAGGCCGAGCCGATGGTCACCGCCTTCTGGAGAGGTGCGACCGCCGGGTTCGTCGTCCTGATGGTCCTGCTGGCGGTCCAGGGCGTGCGGGGCTTCCGGGCCGTCTTGCACACCGGTTGGCCGGGGCTGATCTATACCGTCTTGATGGGAACAGCCGCGCCGGCCTTCGTGTTTGCCGTCACTCAGACAAGCGTGGCCAACGTGGTCTTCATCTTTGCCTCGATGCCGGTCTTCGCTGCCATCTTCAGTCGCATCGTCCTCGGTGAACCCATCCGGGCACGCATGGTGACCACGATGGCGGCCGTGATCCTTGGGCTGGGGATCATCGCCCATGGCTCCGGCGAGACAGAGATCGCCTCCTGGAAAGGCGACATCTGGGCGGTCTACATCTCTGCCGCCTTTGCCGCGGCCTTGACCGCCGTGCGAAAGGTCAAGGCGACTTCGATGATCCCGGCCATTCCCGTTGCATATCTCGGCTCCGCAATTGCCCTGGGAATGTTCGTGTCTCCCAGGGAGGCCTTCGAGGCACAATGGCCGCTCTTCTTGGGCCATGGCGCCTTCATCGGCGCAGCGTCCTGCCTTCTCGCACTTGGTCCCCGATATGTCAGTGCGGCCGAGGTGGCACTGATCGTCCTGCTGGAATCGGTCCTGGCCCCGATCCTCGTCTGGCTGGCAATCGGGGAAGACCCCGGCCCTTGGGCGGTCGTCGGCGGGGCGGTCGTTGTCGGCGCGCTCTTGGTTTCAAACGTTTGCAGCCTGGTGAAGCAGGAAGCGCGACAGCACCTGGCGAGCATCGATGATTGTCGCCGTCGCAAGAAATGGGAATCGAGGTGCCAAAGGCTTCGAACGCTGCGTGAATGTGCGGGGGAAGTCGTCCGAAGCCGCCTCGCAGAGCGAAATGGCAACGGATCAAGCAGCTGAGGCCAGCGGCAGCCTTGTCCGCACGCTGCAAGCGGACTCGACCAATCGCCGCGCCACGAACGAATGGCGGCACACTGAACGCCGCACAGCCGCGTGAACGATCCCGGTCGTGTATTGCCAGGATCGAAACGTGGCCATAGCGTGTCCATCAAGGGGGCGAGGAGAAATCCGAGCGCCACGAATGCCATTGTCAAGGAGGGTCTTCAGTTCGAGCCTGGCTTCGCTCCTTAACGCAAGGGCGTCGTCCACTGTGGGCTGCAACCCCCAAAAAAGGAAACAGTCTCATGGAGTCCAAGCCAAAGATCCTCGCGGTCATGCTTCTGGGCATGACTGTCACTGCTGGTTCGGCCTTCGCCGCCGGAACCCACCCCGTCACCGGAGACGCGCTGGCCGAGCACCAGGTTTTCACATACCGTGTCCTTGACGAGCACAGTTCGGTCGACCCGCAGATCGTCGAGGATGTTTCCGGCTCCGAAATAGTCCGCGACCTGTTCGAAGGCTTGATGAACCAGGATGCGCAGGGCAGTCTCGTGCCCGGCGTCGCCACCGGCTACACGGTCAGCAACGACCAGCTCACATATGCCTTCACCCTGCGGGACAATGCCAAATGGTCGAATGGCGACCCGGTGGTCGCGGGCGACTTCGTATACGCCTGGAGGCGCGCCGTGAGTCCGGAACTGGCCTCGCCGTATTCCTGGTTCATGGAGTTGATGTCGATCGAGAACGCCGCACGGATCATCGCGGGCGACGCGCCCGTGGACGAGCTCGGCGTATCTGCCCCTGACGACAGGACGCTTGTCGTCAGCCTCTCGCAGCCGCTTCCCTATTTCCCGCAGATGGTTACCCACGCAACGACATTCCCGGTCAACCGTGCCGTGGTCGAGGCTCATGGTGCAGACTGGACGAATCCGGAAAACATCGTCTCGAACGGCGCCTACGTGCTGACCGAGCACATCCCGAACGAACGCTCGGTCCGCGAGAGGAACCCGATGTACTGGGATGCCGAAAACGTCATTCTCCAAAAGACCGTGGCCCTTGTCATCAACGACGAGAACACGTCCCTGACCCGCTGGCTTGCCGGCGAGCTTGATCGGACCGAAGTGCCCGCCGGCCAGTTTCCGCGGCTGCAGGAGGAATATCCAGGCGAGGCGATCAGCTTCCCGAGACTCTGCAATTACTACTACACGTTCAATCTCTCCGAGTCGGGGCCGGAGGCGTTCAAGGACGTGCGCGTGCGCAAGGCACTGGCGCTGGCGGTCGATCGCAAGATCATTACGGAGAACATCCTCGCCGGCGGTCAGATCGAGGCCTTCACCTTCACCCCGGCCGCGACCGCTGATTTCGAGGTGCCGGATGTCGAGATCGCATCGATGAGCCAGGCAGAGCGGGACGCAATGGCGAAGGCGCTTCTGGCGGAAGCCGGATACGGACCCCACAATCCACTGAAGTTCGAAATGATCTACAACACCTCCGAGGCACACAAGAGGATCGCCGTGGCGATGAGCCAGATGTGGAAACAGAAGCTCGGAGTCGAGACGACGTTGGCAAACATGGAATGGAAGACATTCCTCGAAGTCCGGGCCAACCAGGACTTCGAGCTCGCCCGCGGTGCATGGTGCGGGGACTACAACGAGGCGTCGACGTTCCTCGATCTTCTGACCTCGCCTTCGGGCTACAACGACGGGAAGTATTCCAGCGCCATGGTCGACGACCTGATGACCTTGGCCAAAACCGCCGACGACACCCAGGCGATCTACACCAAGGTCGAACAGGTCATTGCCGACGAGATGCCCGTCATCCCGATCTATCACTACGCGGGGGTCTACATGCTGGACAGCGACGTGGGCGGCTGGCCGATCAACAACATCGAGCAGAACTGGTACTCGAAAGATCTGTACAAGATCGCGGAGTGACCGGATGTCATTCGGCATGCGCCCTTTCGGCGGGCGTCGCATAAGGACCAGGGTCCTGGCATGACCGCCTATGTCGTCCGACGGATTCTCGTGGCCGTGCCGACGCTGGCCATCCTGATTGTCCTGTGCTTTTTGCTGATGCAGGTTGCCCCTGGCGGCCCTTTCACCTCCGAAAGGCCCCTGCCACCGCAAGTGCTGGCGAACATCGAGGCGCGCTACGGCCTTGACCAGCCGCTCTGGAAACAGATGTGGGACTATCTCGTCGGCATCGTTACCCGCTTCGACTTCGGGCCGTCGTTCGCCTACAGGGACCGAGACGTGAATGACATCATCGCCCAAGGGTTTCCGGTGACCCTGACCTACGGGCTGATTTCGTTCGTCGTTGCCACGCTCGCGGGAATGGGCATCGGCGTTGCTGCCGCGATCCGGCACAATTCATGGCTCGACTACATCGCGGTCGGAGCGACGTTCTCGGCCCAGGCACTGCCGAATTTCGTGATGGCCCCGATCCTTGTCATCGTCTTCACCTGGCAGCTCGGCTGGCTGCCGGGCGGCGGCTGGAACGGCGGTCAGTGGCAATACCTGGTCATGCCGGTGATCGCGCTTTCAACGTCTTACGTGGCGTCAATCACCCGAATCACGCGGTCGTCAATGCTTGAAACGCTGAATTCGAGCTTCATCCGCACCGCCCGTGCGAAGGGCTTGCCGGAGCATACGGTGATCTGGCGGCACGCGATGAAGCCGGCAATGCTGCCCGTGGTCAGTTACCTGGGGCCGACATTTGTGGCGATGATCACCGGTTCGGTCGTGATCGACGTCTATTTCTCCACCGGCGGGATCGGGCGGGCCTATGTCGATTCGGCGTTGAACCGCGATTACGCGGTGATGCTTGGGATCACGATCCTCTATGGCGGGCTTACGGTGCTCTTCAACCTTCTGGTTGATCTTGCCTATGCTTGGCTCGATCCGAAAATACGGTACTGAAATGGTCCGTCGCACCGCGCAGTCCGAACGGATCATCGAAGCGCTCGCCGAAGGCGAGGCGATCCCCGGCCGGTCGCTTTGGGAAGACGCCAGGCGGCGGTTCTTCCGGAACAGTGCGGCAGTCGGAGCGCTTTTGTGCCTCGGCCTCGTCGTGCTCTTCACGATCGTCGGGCCGCTCTTCTCCCAGTGGTCAATCGAGGAGATCGACTGGGCGCGGATGGGCGACATCGCGGGCGAAGGCCATCCGTCCATCGAAAGCGGGCACTACTTCGGTCTCGACGGGCTTGGCCGCGACCTTTACGCCCGGACGATCCAGGCGACCCGCACATCGCTGATCGTCGGCGTGATCGGGGCGCTTGTCGCAGTCGCGATAGGCACGCTTTATGGCGCTGTCGCGGGCTTTGTCGGCGGCTGGGTCGACAACGTGATGATGCGCGCCGTGGACGTCCTCGTCTCGGTTCCCTACATGTTCATCATCATCCTTCTGATGGTGATGTTCGAGCGATCCTTCCTCATGCTCTTTGTCGGCA
>VXPN01000547.1 GCA_009839535.1 Boseongicola sp. SB0662_bin_57
TTCGTCAAAAGCCATCAGGTAGCCTCCCTCATCTCGCTGGCCGCGTCGAGAACCGCGCGAACGATCTTGTCGTAGCCGGTGCAGCGGCAGAGATTGCCGGCGAGCCAGTATCGCACTTCGGTTTCACTCGGGTCGGGATCCCGCTCGAGCAGCGCCTTGGCGGCCACGAGAATGCCGGGCGTGCAGATTCCGCATTGAAGCGCCGCGTGCTCTATGAACTTTCTCTGCAGCGGGTGCAGGTCCTCGCCGTCGGCAATGCCCTCGACGGTACCGACCTCGTGCCCTTCCGCTTCCGCGGCGAGGACGAGGCAGGAACAAACCGGGCGACCGTCGAGAAGCACGGTGCAGGCACCGCAATCGCCGGTGCCGCAGCCCTCCTTTGCGCCGGTGAGATCCAGCCGGTCGCGCAGAACGTCAAGCAACGTCTCGCGCGGATCGCAGAGAAACTCGTGGGCATCGCCGTTAACGGTGGTTGAAACATGGATCATCTGTCAGGCTCCTGCACGGTCATAGGCAATTCTTGCGGCCCGCCTGGCAAGGACGCCAGCCACATGGGTCCGGAATTCCACGGTGCCGCGCTTGTCGGAAATGGGTCGGCAGGCGGCCTCGGCAGCTCTGGCAAGTTCTGCGAGCGCCGTGTCGTCGAGCGTCGAACCGGTCAGCGCGGCGCCGGCCTCTTCGACAAGCAGCACGGTGGGGGCGACCGCACCGAGCGCCACGCGGGCCGCAGTGACAGTTTCGCCCTCGCGGCTGAGGCTCACGCCCGCGCCGACAACGGCGATGTCCATTTCCGTCCTCGGAATGAAACGCAGGTAGGCATCCCCGCCACCTTCGCCCCGCGGCGGCAGGTTGACGGCGCTCACCACCTCTCCAAGGCGGAGCGATGTCATGCCCGGCCCGGCCGGGACGTCCTCGACGGCAATCTCGCGCGCGCCCTCCGGGCCGACGACACTCACGGTTGCGCCGGCCGCGATCATCGCGGGCACGCTGTCTGCGGCGGGCGAGCCATTGCAGAGATTGCCGGTCAGGGTGCAGCGCGCCTGAATCTGTGTCGAGCCGATCAGTTCGAGCGCTTCCACGACACCCGGCCACTCGGCGATCAATGCCTCGTGCTCGGCCAATTCCGCGCCGGACACCGCGGCACCGATGCGCCAGCCGCCGTCGTCACGCCTGGTTATGTCCCGCACCCCGGCAATCTGCTTGATGTCGATGAGATCATCGGGTGTCACGAGATCAGATCGAAGCTGGACCAGCACGTCGGTGCCGCCTGCGAGAAACCGCGTGACGCCAGTGGCGGCAGCCGCAATGGCCGAGGCGTCCTCGAAACAGGACGGTGTATGGTATCGCATCTTTTCTCCCCGTATGCTCCGCCCGGTCCGACGCCGCTGCAAAGCGTCAAGCACGCGGGATAGCTGGCAAGTTCCAAAACGGCGCACAAGGGCGAATGCCGTGTCCCGGAGCCACTGCGCGACCGCGCACCCTGTTACCGAATCTGGAAACGGGAGCCAAGGGCGACTGGCGGAAAAACGGCAATGAATCTGAAGGCACGTTGAGCCGAGGCGGAACTCGCGGCACACGAAGCCGGAACGCTGGCGCTTCGGCATTCCCGTTGCCTCAATGCGCTCTGGAACCGCCTGAACGGACCGCAGGATTTCCTTGCCGACGCCGACCGCGCAGCAGCGTCCGTTGCACGGCAAGTGCACGGCAGGTGCGCCTCCCTGTTTCCGGACGACGGCGTTCTCGGCGAAGGACATGGGCGGACGCCGGGCACGTGCGGGTTCCGCAAGGCGATCAATCAGGTCGTGACACCGGGAATTCCGTGACGGGCATTCGCTGCAGCGGCATCATCCGACCTGTGGGCATCAGCCCGTTCCAACGTCCGGGCGGACAAGGACGGCAAGACCTGCGCGGGGCCGACTGAGCATTTTGATGGCGATGTGGACCGCGGCCGGGACGAACGAGACGATCACGATGCCTGACGGAATGGTGGCGATCAGGATTCCTGGCCAACCAGCCGCCTCAGGAGTCTCCGCGCCGCGCCCTGCTCGGCGGTGCGTTTCAGCGGCGCGCTTGCAGTGGCTGATTCCCCGGTTGTCAGAAGCACTTCCATGGTGAAAACAGGTGCGTGCGCCGGGCCTTCCTGCTTGACAACGGCATAGGCCGGCGGCGGCTGGCCACGCGCCTGCGCCCATTCCTGAAGGCTGGTCTTTGCATCCTTCGCGTCCTTCTCGACATGCTGGATGTGGTCGTCCCAGAGCCTCAGCACCACTTCCCGCGCGACTTCAAAGCCCGCATCAAGATGGACCGCCGCAATCACCGCTTCCATCGCGTCTCCAAGAAGCGTCTCCTTGCCGCGTCCGCCGGATTTCATTTCCGATCGCCCCAGCTTCAGAACCGAACCCAAATCGATTTCACGGGCCACTTCTGCACAGGTCTCATGACGGACGAGGGCATTCAGCCGGGGGGCAAGCTGCCCCTCGTTCGCTTCCTGATCGGCGATCATGAGCGCTTCCGCGATGACCAGCCCCAGGATCCTGTCTCCGAGGAACTCCAGCCTCTGGTTGTCAGGTCGTGCAGGTGACGATGTCGAGGCGTGTGTCACGGCGCGCACAAGCAGTTCGGAATCGTGGAACTCGTGGCCGAGCCGCTTGGCGAATCCTGCAAGCTCGGGGCTGAGTGCCATCATTCAATCCGCTTGAAGAACCGATCTCGACGCCAGGTCCAGACAAAGAACAGGGATCGGCCCGCCGACGAGAACATCACTCGGTCTGCGCGTCCGATCAAGTGATCGTATGGAACGAACCCCACGCCGCCGAACTCGTGCCTGACCCGGCTGTCGGTCGAGTTGTCCCGGTTGTCGCCGACAAAGAAGTAATGCCCGTCGGGCACGGTGAAGATGCCGGTGTCGTCGAGCCGTCCGTCAAAGACGTCCAGGACCGAATGCTGCACGCCATTGGGCAACGTCTCGACCGCCTTCGCCTTGGTGCAGGTGCCGCCCAAGCCGACGGCACCTTCCTGACACAGCGGGAACGACCCGATCGGACCCTGCCGCTCATAGGTTTCGAGAAATGAACCGTCTTCCTGCTGCGGCACTTTGGACCCGTTGATGTGCAGGTGGCCATCGCGCATCTGCACCGTGTCGCCGGGCAACCCGACAACCCGCTTGATGAAATCCTGCCTGTTCACCGGATGGCGAAAGACCACGACGTCGCCGTGCTCTGGCTCGCTTCCCAGGATCCTCCCGTCGAACGGGCACATGGAGAAGGGACAGGAATATTGCGAATACCCATAGGCCATCTTGTTGACGAACAGAAAGTCGCCGATGAGCAGCGTGTCCTTCATGGAGCCGGACGGGATCCAGAACGGCTGGAAAAACACCGTGCGAAACACCCCGGCAATGAGGAGCGCGTAGACGACCGTCTTGATCGTCTCGACAATGCCTTCCTTCATGCCGCCCTTGCCCTTGCTCATCTAACCTGCCCGCATTGCTTCGGCGCTTTCTGGTTGCCTGACGACGGCAAGTCAAGGCGTGGCGCGGGCATCGCTTGACCGAATGGCAGGCGCCTGCGAAGGCTCGTCTGACAGCGGCAATGCCTCGATCACCACAACGGCCTGTGCCCATGGATGATCGTCGGTGAGAGTGACGTGGATGACGGCCTCGTGCCCTTCAGGCGTCAGCTCGGCAAGCCGGTCGGCAGCCCATCCGGTGACATGCATGACCGGCTGTCCCGACCTGCGGTTGGTCACAGCCATGTCCTTCCAGGCAATTCCCATCCTCAGCCCCGTTCCGAGCGCCTTGGAACAGGCTTCCTTTGCGGCCCAGCGCTTTGCGTAGGTGCCTGCCGTGTCCTTTCGCCGCTCAGCCTTGGCCTGTTCGACTTCGGTGAACACGCGGTTGCGAAACCTGTCGCCAAACCGTTCCAGCGTACGTTCAATCCGCTCGATGTTGCAGATGTCGGTGCCGATGCCAATGATCATGGATCACTCGAGATTGCGCGGGGAAGGAACCTTGCCGCGATGTGTTCCGGCAGGGCCCTGCTGGAGGACGACGGCGGCACCAGGCAAGGCCCGGGAATGGCAGATCAGACCAACGGAAACATGCATCAGGCACCTCATTGGCAGCAGAAAGTCAAAATTGCCTCACTCTTCTGCACTGCCACTCCCCGACGAGTCAGCTTCCGAACCCGATCTTCTTGTTCCAACTCTTGCCGCGAGCGGCGCGCAACGAGGCATTCAAGCGAGCGAGAAGCTTCTGGCCAGATCCCCCAGCATCCCGCTGTATGCAGATTCCAGAAGCCGGTTTGGCTGACGCATTGCGAAAACTTCCCCGAACGGGTCCGGCGCGGTGACCGCGCTGCCCGAAAGCTCCTCAAGCACGGCATGGCCACAAAAGGGCACGTAGACCTCCGAATAGCCGCCTTCGTGCACCAGCACGAGACGGTCGCCGCAAAGGCGCGCAGCTGCATCCATGACCATCCGGGTCATGACCCGAAACGTCTCTGCGGTCGCAAGCATGCGCGACAGCGGATCAATCGCAGCCGCGTCGAAGCCACAGGCAACGATGATTGCATCCGGCCTGAACTGATCGAGTGCGGGCAGAACGATGCGTTCGACCGCCTCCAGATAGGTGGCATGGCCTGCACCTGGCGGCAGCGGCACATTGATGTTGGCTCCTTCGCCGGCACCCTCGCCCCGCGTTTCGGGGTCGCCGGTATCGACTGGATAGTTCCGTTCCTGATGCAGCGAAATGGTGAGAGTGTCCGGATCCTCGATGAAGATCGCCTCTGTGCCGTTGCCGTGATGCACGTCCCAATCCAGCACCGCCACGCGGTCAACCCTGCTCGCGGCACGGGCAGCGCGAACTGCAACGGCGATGTTGTTGAGCAGGCAGAAGCCGTTCGGCCAGTCCGGAAGGCAATGATGTCCTGGCGGCCTGGACAGGGCATATGCATTCGAGGCGCGACCTTCGAGCACCGCGAGGAGCGCGGCCTTGGCAAGGCCGGCGGACAGGGCGGCAATTTCGAAACCGCCCTTGGCGAAGGGCGTTCGCAATCCGAGCTCGCCGCCGCCCGCATCGGACATTTCCTTGAATTTCCGGATGAACGATTGCGGGTGGACACGAACGAGATCCTCGTGATTCGCGGGATCGGCACCCTGCGCATCCAGTTCGTGAATCAGGCCTGTAACGTCGAGAAGATTCTTGAGCCGCCGCTTGGTTTCCGGGTGTTCCGGAAGCCCGCCGGCAACGAGGGGCTGCACAAGGTCGCCGACTGGAAGCGTGAAGGCATAGTTGCCGCCGCCGTGCCAGAAACACCGCTCGTCCCAGA
>VXPN01000538.1 GCA_009839535.1 Boseongicola sp. SB0662_bin_57
CATAGGTTGCCTGATTGAAGCCGTTCTGCGAGGCCGCGGCAAAGTAGGCGATCTTCCCCTCGGCATGAACCGCACCAGCATGTGCGCCAAGGCTCGCCGCCAATGCCAAGAGCAAAGCTGCACGTCTATTCATGATGACTCTCCCTTTCTGCGTGGTTGCTGATATCGATCAAACTCGTTATGCAAACATTATGCAACATGGAATTGCCTTGCCGCAGCATTCGGAGAGCCAGAGAGTGATCGATATCGAAGAAAGTCCCGTGACCGAGCAGAAGCGTCGCGGTGCACTTCTGGTCTACGAAGCGTTGCGGGACGACATTCTTTGGCTAAGGATCGAGCCTGGCCAGGCGATCGACGAAGTTGCCCTTGCACGACGGTTCAAGACGTCGCGGACCCCGATTCGCGAGGCGCTCCTGCTCCTGCACGGCGATTGGCTCGTGCAGTTCCTGCCGAACCGCACGAGCATCGTCGCGCCGCTGACACTGAACAATGCGGGTGATTACTTCGACAGCCACCTCGTGCTGGCGCGCATGGCGGCACGAGCTGCAGCACTCTCCAGGCGCGCTGATCGCGGGTCCATGCTTTCGCTGCACCGGACATTCGAGAAGGCGATGTCCGATGGAGCCTGGGAGCAAGCGTTCCGGACTTCGCTCAAGCTGCACCGCACGCTCGCCCGGCTGACTGGGAACATATTCTTGATTCGCTACTTCACGCACAGTCTGGATGCCGGCATGCGCACCAAGATCCTGTTCTACTTTCCCAAGCTGGATGCCGGGGAACGAACAAGGGCGGGCGTACTGCTTGAAGCCCTGATCAAGGCCGTGGTCTCGGGCGATGCCGATGCTGGCGACGACGCGATGAAGGCGCTGGTCGTGCACGAAATCGGTGTCATTCTCAGATCGCTTCATCCCGCCTTCGGCGACAGGATGGATTTGGCGGTCGGGGAGTTCTCGACGTGACGGACTTCTCCAATCGGCGGACACGCGCCGCCCTGCTCGCCCGAGAGGCGGGGTTCAGCGCGCTCGCGTTTGTGCCAGGCCCTAATTTCCGCTATCTGACCGGGCTCGAGTTTCACCTGATGGAGCGGCCGACGGTCCTCTTGCTCACTGCCGAAGGCAGGGTTCTCGCAATCATGCCGGAACTCGAACGTTCGAGGTGGCGCGAGGCCTTCCCCGAAGCCAGGACATTTTTCTGGCAGGATTGCGAGGGCTATGCGGAGGCGTTTCGCGAGCTTGCCGCGACGCTCGCCGGTCCGGTCGGGGTCGAGGGCATGCGGATGCGCGTGTTCGAGTTCGAGGCGCTCCGCTCGCATTTGCCGCAAGGCGCCGTGGTCGATGCCGAGCCAGCATTGGCCAAGCTCCGGATTTGCAAGGACCGAGAGGAAATCGTTGCCCTGCGCCATGCTGTCGCGATCAGTGAGGCCGCGTTGGATGAGCAGCTGGAGATGGCTGGAGCGGGCGATAGTGAAGTCGAGATTGTCGCGCGTCTGAAACAGGCAATGCTCGCGCGGGGAGCAGAGGGTTTCGCCTTTGATCCAATCGTCCTTTCTGGCCCGAAGAGCGCAGACCCGCACGGAGCTCCCGGCAACAGGACCGTCGCGCCGGGCGAGCCGCTCCTTGTCGATTTCGGTGCATCGTGGGGCGGCATGAACGCCGACATCACCCGAACCTTTTTCTGCAAGCACGTGCCGGAGAGTTCGCGTGCCATTTACGATACCGTGCTTGCAGCCAACGCCCGCGGCAGGGAGGTCGTCGGCCCGGGCATAGCTTGCGACAGTGTCGACAGGGAGACTACGGCAGTGCTGTCCGAATCGCCTTTCGCGGAAATGATCAGGCACAAGACCGGACACGGCCTAGGGCTCGATGTACATGAGGCGCCGCACGTGATGGTTGGAAACGAGATGCCGCTGGCAGCGGGCATGGTGGTGACCATCGAGCCAGGTCTCTACAGGTCGGGCGAGCTCGGCGTCCGGATCGAGGACAACGTCTTGATCACAGAAGAAGGTGCGGAATGCCTGACCCGATTCCCGCGTGAGGTGCAGTGCTTTGGATGATCTGCTCGACAATCTCGACGCGCTGAGCACGGCGACGCCAGACGACCTCTTCCGGCGCGTGGAAGAAATGTGCGAAGCACTGGTCGGCGTCAAACTCTTTACCTGCTCCCGATTCGATCTGGTCGCACGTACTGCCGAGCGGGTCTATACGAGCGACGAGGAGGCCTATCCCCGGACCGGCCTGAAGGAAATCGTTCCAAACCGATGGACGGACATCGTCCTGGACCGGCGCGAACCTTTCCTCGCGGCGAGCATCGATGAGCTGCGCGATGTCTTTCCCGATCACGAAAAGATCGAAGCGCTGGGTCTTGGCGCCGTGATCAACCAGCCGGTCCATGACCGTAACCGGTTCCTCGGGACGATCAACCTCCTGAACGTGAATGGGCATTACTCGGAGGAGAGTCTCCCGCCATTGCGGCGCGTCCGTCGACCTGCAGCCCTTGCATTCCTGAGCCAAATCCGGCCTGCAGAGTGAACTCGGGAATTCACTGCGCCAGATTGGTCCAGGCCTCCAGCAAGGAGAGGATCTTGTCCTGCAGCGCGCCGTACCTCAACTCACCGGCGGTGCTCCGCCCTCGGCCGTGCGCCTGGCAATGAAGTCCCGCATTTCCGCGATGCGACCATCGGCGACTTCGGGGGCCCTGAATTCCGTGAGAACCTGTTTCCAGACCTTGGTTGCGCGGGCCGTGGCGTCCTGTGCGCCACGCTCGTTCCACGTTCCGAAGTTCGCGTAGTCGTGAACCAGGGGTTCGTAGAATTCGGTGCGGTATCGAGCCATCGTCTGGGCTGCCGAGAAGAAATGTCCGCTGGGCGCGACTTCCGCTAGTGCATCGAATCCGATCTCGTCCGTTCCGGCCCGGCCGCCTGCGCAGAGTTCCGCGATCATGTTCAGGATCTCGACGTCCGTCACGAGCTTTTCGTAGGACACCGTCAGGCCGCCCTCCAGCCAGCCAGCGGCGTGAATGATGACTGTGGCACCCGCCAGCAGGCAGCCCCAGAGACCCAACTGGTTCTCGTTTGCGGCCTGCACGTCGTTGAGATTGGCCGCAGAACCTGCAGCTGAGCGCCAGGGCAGGCCTGTCAATCTCGCGAGTTGCCCCGCCGCCAGTGACGCCTGGAAATGCGCGGGCGTTCCGAAGGCGGGTGATCCGGATCTCATGTCGACATTCGATGTGAAGGTGCCGTAGCAGACTGGCGCACCCGGTCTCGCAAGCTGGGTCAGCGTGATCGCGGCCAGCGCCTCGGCATGGGAAAGCGTGATCGATCCTGCGACGGTGATCGGTGCCATCGCGCCCATCAACGTGAATGGCGTGACGATCGACATCTGTCCGTTTCGCGCGAAGTCGATCAGCCCCTGCGCCATCGGAACGTCCAAAGTGCGCGGACTGTTGGTGTTGACGATCGTGTAACAGTGGGGCTCGGCCTGAAACGCGCTGTCGGAAAGGCCCCGAAAGCCCGCCAGCATCTCAAAGCTGTCCAGAGCCTGCGGCGTGCCGCGCGAGAAGACGAAGGGGAACTTGTCGGACAGGGTGAGCTGCGCCTCTAGCGTGAAATAGTGCCGGACGTGCGTTTCCACGTCCTGCGGCTCGATCAGCGGCGGCAGCATCTGGAGCACGTCGTAGTGATGCGTGAGCTGGATCAGTTCGCGAAAGTCCCGCGCCGATCCCGGGCGACGGCCACGTTCAAGGTCGGTCGCATGCGGCGCGCCCGCGCCCGGCTGAAACACCAGCCGTCCCAGTTCAAGCACCACGTCCCGGTCGCGCGAGCCGGCCCGGCAGGTGATGGATCGGGGTGCGGAAGCCAGCGCCGCCTCGACCATTTCGCGGCCAATATGGACCATCTCGTTCACGACGCGTGCGCCGCCCGTCCGGAAGATCTCCCTCGCCTCGGGCAGGAGCACCTTGATCCCGAGCTCCTCCAGTGCGCGAAGGGCGGTTGCATGCATGTCGGCGACCTCTTCGGCCCCGAAGAGGTCCATGACCGGGAACGGGTTGCGGAGGTCCCTGTAGTTGACGTCGCGCCTCGGCCGGGCTCCGGCCGTGGGCGATGACCGGCCCGTTCGTCGCGCCATCAGCCGCGCATCGCCCTGCCGTCCGGGTCGTAGGGCGATTGCGGGATCACCCTTGCCGCACGCTCCACGCCGACCACATGAACCGCGAGCTCGGAACCTTCCATCGCAACGTCACGATTGATCATGGCCATTGCCAGCGACTTTCCGACAGTGTGGCCATAGCCGCCCGACGTGACAAATCCGACCAGGTTCCCGTCCTGCCAAACCGGCTCGTAGCCGCTTGCGTCGGCGTCTGTCGCATCGACTTCCAGCGTCACGACCTTTCGGTCCGGACCGCTGCCGTCGCGCTCCGCGACGGCGGCTTCGCGTCCGATGAACGCGCCCTTGTCCCAGGCGATCCAGCGGTCCATGCCGGTTTCGCCAGGCGTATAGTCCTGCCGGAATTCCGCGGACCAGATGCCGAACGACTTCTCGAGCCTGAGCGACAGCATCGCGTTGAACCCGTATTCCTGAAGGCCGCTCGCCTTGCCTGCCTCGATCAGCATGCGCCGCAGCATCACATGATCGCCAATTCGGCAGTTGATTTCATATCCCAGTTCGCCGGCCACCGACATTCGCGCAACCCGTGTGCCGGCCAGGCCGACGTCCAGCCTTGCGCAACCCATGAAGGGAATGCCGCCGATGTCGTCGTGCACGACCTCTTGCAGCACCTTTCGCGAATTTGGCCCCGTCAGGGCGAAGCCGGCAACCTCCTCGCCGAGATCGCGGACATGGACGCCTTCGGTCAGGTGGTCCCTGAACCATCGCATGTGCCATGCGCGGAGGTAGTAGGACCCCATGATCCACCAGGTCCCGTCACCCCAGTTCAGCAACGTCAGGTCGCCCTTGAGGCGACCGGTTCCGGACAGCATTGGCGCAAGCCGCGCCTGTCCCGGGCCAGGAAGCCTGGACGCCAAGAGGCTGTCGAGCCACGTCTCTGCATTCGGCCCCGAGACCTCGTAGCGCGAGAACCCCGTGATATCGACCATGCCGACATTCGTGCGCACGTTCTTGCACTCGGCGGCCACGATGCCGTGCGCGTTCGAGCGCTTGAGCGTCAGGTTTTCGGCAAAGTCCTCCGACGGCGCGAAGTATAGCGGCGCTTCCAGGTCCCAGCTCACGCCCCAGCGGCAGCCTGCCTGCGTCATCGCGTCATGCGCTGGCG
>VXPN01000501.1 GCA_009839535.1 Boseongicola sp. SB0662_bin_57
ACCGAGGCGGGGACATCCGACTTCCTTTCCGTGCGCCACGTCAACCTTGTGCGCTACTCCGACGATCTCCAGACCATCGTTCCCAACGTGGCGAAGTCGTGGGAGTGGAACGACGATTTCACGAAGCTTACGATCACGCTCAGGAAGGGGCACAAGTGGTCCGATGGCGCGCCGTTCACGTCCGCGGACGTCAAGTTCTGGCATGACAAGCTGATGCTGGACACCAACATCTTCGAAAAGCCGAAGGACTACGTGACCGTGGGCGGCGAGACGATGACTGTCGATGCGCCGGATGACGTGACGGTGGTCTTCAACCTGCCTGCGCCGAAGCCCGGCCTTCTGGCCCACTTCGCAACGCATTTCGGGCAAGGCTTCCAGCCAATGCATTTCCTTGGCCAGTTCCATCCGGACATCAATCCGGACGCGGACAGCTATGCGCAGTCGCTCGGCTTCGAGAACGGCTATGACGCGATCCTGGCCTATTACGGGAATTCGGACTGGACGGACACGCCGACGCCGATGCTGTCCAGAGCGGCTCTCGTGGACGGACTGCCCAAGCACACGCATCCGACGCTGGAAAGCCACATCTACATCGCGGACACGACCGAAGGTCGTCACCTCGTGGCAAATCCGTATTTCTTCCAGGTGGATCCGACCGGGCAGCAGCTGCCCTACATCTCGGAGCAGGACGAGGTCTACATCAACGACAACGAGGTCCGTATCCTGAAGATCGTCAACGGCGAAGTCGACTACAAGGCGCAGTCGCTCCAGCTCGCTTCCGCTCCCATCCTCCTCGAAGCGCAGGAAAAGGGTGACTACACCGTGCATCTGAAGCCGGAAATCACGATCGGGGCCTTCGGCTTCAACGTGACCCACGAAGATCCGGCGAAGCGCGCCGTGTTCAGCGACCTGTCGTTCCGTGAGGCGATGTCACTTGCCATCAATCGTGAGGAATTGAACGAGATCGGCTTCTTCGGCCAGGGCACTCCGCAGGCCTATGTCGGGTTTTCGCCGCTGCCGGACTTCGCCGATCCCGCATTGCATGGCCACATGGCCGTGTTCGATCCCGACGGAGCAGCGGCCAGGCTGGACGCGCTCGGCATGAACGATGTCGACGGGGACGGGCTGCGCGAATTGCCGAACGGGGAGAAGCTTGTTCTGAACATGAACTTCTCGACGCAGGGCATCGCTGGCCAGACCGTGGAGCTTGTCGCGCAATACTGGCGGGACGCCGGAATCGATTCGGTTGTCAAGGAAGTGACGCCCGACGAGTACCGTTCGGCGCAATCGTCGAACAAGCTTGATGTCTCGATGTGGCGGAAGGGCCAGCCCCTGGCCATCGTCCTTGGCAACAACGAGCTCTGGGTGCCGCCTTACGAGAACTACTTCGGCAACCGGAACGCGATGCTCTGGGCCGAGTGGGTCGATTCAGGCGGTTCGGCCGGAGTGGAGCCGCCGGACTGGGCAAAGCAGATGATGGATGACATCAATGCGCTGCAGTCCGCCGCGCAGGGTTCGGACGCGTTCAATCAGGTCGGCGCCCGGATGGCAGAGACCATGGCTAGGGAACTGCTGTTCATAGGGACGGTGAACGCGCCCGCACCGATGATCCATCGCAATGCGCTGCAGAACTTCACCGAAACCAAGACGCACAGCTACGAGTACTACCGAACCTATCCGTATCGGGCCACGCAATGGTGGCTGGACGAATAGGCCGAGTTTTGCTTTGCTGCATGCCGGGGGCAGGACGATCCTGCCCCCGGCAAATGAGGGGGACCTGCGTCCGGGACGTCGTGAAATGCCCTGACCGGGCGCGGATGCGGGAGCGGCCATGCTGAACTTCGCGCGCTTTGTCGTCACACGCGCATTGATGGCGGCGATGACGCTCGTCATCGTGTCCCTTGTCGTGTTTTCGCTGATGGAGCTCGTGCCCGGCGATTGCGCCGAGCGGTACCTGGCCTTCAAGAACACGCAGGGCTCCGGCATCTCGGTCGCCGACATCGAGCTGGAACGTCAGAGGCTGGGCCTCGACAAGCCGTTCCTGCAGCGTTGGGCCCTGTGGATCGTCAACGCGTTCCAGGGTGAGTTCGGCGACAGCTGCATCCTGCGCGTCAACATCGCCCAGCTTCTGGGCGACAAGTTCTGGCTGTCATTGTCGATCTGCATGGCTTCGCTGGCGCTGGCCTACATCATCGCGATTCCAGTCGGCATTCTGGCTGCCTCGTCGCAAAACGCGTTCCTCAACAACTCGCTCCGAATCGTCAGCTATCTCGGACTTGCGATGCCGAACTTCCTGCTGGCGCTGATGATAATGCTGTTCGCGACGGTGTATTTCGGGGAGACTTTGACGGGCCTGTTCTCCAGCGAGTTCAGGGATGCGCCGTGGTCGTTTGCCAAGTTCCTTGACCTGCTGAAGCATGCGTGGCTGCCGATCTTCATACTTGGGTGGTCAGCGACGGCATTTGCGCTCCAGACCGTCCGCGCGCTGATGTTTGACGAGATCGGAAAGCTCTACGTCACTGCGGCGGCGGCACGAGGCGTTCATGGGCGCAAGCTGCTTTGGGGTTATCCGGCCCGTCACGCGCTTGGACCGATCGTCAACTCGCTCGGGTTCGACCTGAACAGGATTTTCAACGAGCTTCCGATCGTCGCCCTGATCCTGGTCATGACCGATGCGGGTGCGCTCCTGATCGAGGCGCTGGCCAGGTCGAACGACCAGCAGCTTGCCGGCGCGATCATCTTCCTGCTCACGGCGTCCATCGTCGCGTTGAACTTCACGACGGACGTGGCGCTCGCCGTGATCGATCCCCGCGTTCGAAAGAGCATCATCCGATGACCGACATGGCGGAAACGACGGTCGAGGCGGAGGCGCAGCGCTCCAAGGAGGCCTACTTCACGGCATCTCAGCGCCAGCTCATCTGGGCGCGCTTCAAGAAGCAGCGAGCCGCAATGGTGGCAGCCGCCGTCCTGATCGTTCTCATCGTGTCCGGCATTTTCGCGCCCTTCCTGTCGCCCTATGACCCAACAATCGGAGGCCGAAACAAGGACTACACGAACGGCGCGCCGCAAATCCCGAAGTTCTGCGACAAGAACGGCTGTTCCCTGCGCCCGTTCATCCATGCCGTTGAGCGCGAAAGGTCCATCAAGACGAATTTCCGTTGGGTGACCACGGTCAACGAGGACGAGCGCAACTATCTCACCATTCTTCCGAAAGGCGATGACTACCGCCTTTTCGGTTTCATTCCGGGCAACCGCCACCTGTTCGGGGTGCAGGAAGGCAAGATCCACCTGTTCGGCACGGACGAGGACGGCCAGGACATCTTCAGCCGGACCCTTCACGCAATCTGGACGTCGCTCCAGGTCGGCATGATCGGCGTCTTCATCGCTTTCGTCCTTGCCCTCATCATCGGAGGCGTGTCCGGGTACTACGGTGGCTGGATCGACGGGGTGATCCAGATGATCACGGATGCCGTCCGAACGGTCCCCGCGATTCCACTGTTCATGGCGGTGGCAGCCTTCATGCCGCCGGAACTGAGTGCGGAGGCACGGTTCTTCTACATCTCGATCATTCTAGGATTCATCGGCTGGCCGACGCTGGCGCGTCGCGTCCGGACCCACCTGCTCACCGAGCGCAACCAGGAATACGTACTCGCCGCACAGCTTTGCGGCGCGTCCTCCGCGCACGTGATCCGGCGGCATCTTCTGCCGTCCTTCACGTCGTACATCATCGTCGATCTGGTGATCTCGTTCCCCTACATGGTCCTTTCCGAGACGGCGCTTTCGTTCATCGGTCTCGGTCTCAAGGATCCGGTCTCGTCGCTCGGCGTCCTTCTGCAGAAGGCCACAAGCGCGGACGTGATGCTGAACTACCAATGGTATTTCATCCCTGTCCTCTTTTTCATTGCCTTGGTGATGGCATTCGTCTTTGTCGGCGACGGGCTCCGGGACGCGGCGGATCCCTATTCGGAGGCGCAGAAATGACGCCGCTGATCGAGGTCGAGAGCCTGACGCTTCAGTTCAGGACGGACGAAGGCCTGATCACGGCGGTTGAGGACGTGTCGTTCACGCTGATGAAAGGCGAGGTGATGGGCCTGGTCGGCGAAAGCGGATCGGGAAAGTCCGTGACGGCCAAGTCCCTGATGCATCTCAACGCGAGAAACGCGGTCTATTCGCCCGAGTCCAGGATCACGCTTCATGCAGACACCGGGCCGGTCGACGTGCTGTCGCTCAGGACGCCACGCGAGTTGAACGTGGTTCGTGGCGGCGCGATCAGCATGATCTTCCAGGAACCAATGGCCAGCTTTGCGCCGGCCATCACGATCGGCAAGCAGATGGTGGAGCAGTTGCTGCTGCATTCGGACATGTCGAAGGGCACCGCGAAGTCGGTCTCGATCGAGATGCTTGACCGGGTTGGGATCTCGGATGCGGCGAGGCGTTTCGATCAGTACGCATTCGAGCTGTCCGGCGGCATGCGCCAGCGAGCGATGATCGCCATGGCGTTGTCCACGAACCCGTCGCTTTTGATTGCCGACGAGCCGACGACCGCGCTGGACGTGACGATCCAGGCCCAGGTGATCGACCTGATGAAGGATCTGGTCTCCGAGTTCGGCATGGGCATCATCTTCATCACCCACGATCTTGGCGTCGTGGCGCAGACCGCCGACAGGGTTAACGTGATGTATCTGGGCCGTCTCGTCGAGGAAGGTCCGGTACGCGAAGTCATCAGGAATCCCCGACATCCGTACACGCAAGGCCTGATCGCCGCCTTGCCGAAGCTGGAAGATCTTGACGCGCCTCTGACACCTGTTCCCGGGGACATCCCGTCGCCGCTTGAGCGCCCCGCTGGCTGCGTGTTCAATACGCGTTGCTCGCAGGTTGTCGGAGAGGAGTGCATGGCGCTTGTGCCGACGAATTGCAGGCTGGACGAAACGCACAGCGTGGCCTGCCACATCTATCGCGAGGCTGCGGAATGAGCCGTTTCCTGATCCAGGCGTCGGGGCTGTCCGTGCATTTCCCGATCGGGTCAGGACTGTTCGTCAAGCAGCTCCTGAAAGCGGTCGACAACGTCTCGATCGAGATCGAAAAGGGTTCCTTCTTCGGGCTTGTCGGCGAGTCCGGTTCCGGAAAGACGACGCTGGGACGCGCGCTTCTGAAGGCGGTGCCGATTTCTGCGGGAACTGCGCACTATGATGACGGTGAGGTTGCCTACGACCTTCAGGAACTGGATGGCGCGGAACTCAAGGACTATCGCACGCGCGCGCAG
>VXPN01000326.1:0-3238 GCA_009839535.1 Boseongicola sp. SB0662_bin_57
GGAACACGCGCGTGCTGTCGATCAGCGCGATCACGAGAATCATGTTGACGATCGACGTGCCGACGATGGTCAGCAGCAGCAGCGCGAAGATGAGCGCGGGGATCGCCATCAACACGTCGACCGCGCGGCTCAGCACCTGGTCGACCCACCCGCCGACCGAGGCGGCGAGGAGCCCCGTCATGACGCCCAGGATGAAGGCAAGCGCCGTCGTGATGAAGGCGATTCCGACCGTGTTCCGCGCCGCGTATATGAGACGGGACAGCATGTCGCGGCCCAGGTTGTCGGTGCCGAGAACGTGCACGTCGTCCCAAGGCTGGTACTCGGTGCCCACAACCTCGGTCTCCGGAAACGGCGCGACGAGGGGCGCAAAGACGGCGAGAAGGATGTAGATCAGGATGACCAGCATGCCGAAGCTTGCCGTGAGAGGCGCCGTGCGCAGCTCTCGGGCGATCGGCCTGGGGCTCGCCGCAACGACGGCCGCGCGAAAGACCCAGCCGGCTGCGAGACCGACGATGACGGCGACGGCGAGCCAGAACAATCCGGTGATGAGTCCCATGACCGCCTCCTAGCGTCCGTGCACCAGGCGGGGATTCGACAGGGTCGCAAGCACGTCGGCCGCAAGGTTCAGGAACACGTAGGCCGCGGCAAAGACCAGGGCGACGCCCTGCACGACGGGCATGTCGCGCGCCGCCACGCTGTCGACCATCAACTGGCCCAGGCCGGGATAGACAAAGACCACCTCCACGACCACGACGCCGGTGATCAGGTAGGCGAGGTTCAGCGCGATCACGTTGATGATGGGAGCGAGCGCGTTCGGAAGTGCATGCTTCACGATCACGCGCATCGGGTTCATTCCCTTGAGCTGCGCCATTTCGATGTAGGGCGAGGCGAGGAGATTGATGATCGCCGCACGCGTCATCCGCATCATGTGCGCCGTCACGACGAGGGTCAGCGTGAGAGCCGGAAGGAAGGCGCGATACAGGTATTCGCCGAAACCCGGATCGCCCCGGAAGTTTGCCATTGACGGGAAGGCGCCTCCGGCCCCCGCAAGAAGAAAGATCAGGATGTAGGCGACGAAGAATTCCGGGAACGAGATGGAGGTCAGGGCGGATGCGTTCGCGAAGCGGTCGAAGAAGGAGTTCCTGAGCAGCGCGGCGAGAATGCCAAGCGCCAGCGAAAGGGGGACGGCAATGGCGGCGGCATAGAGGGCCAGGGAAAGCGTGTTGCCAAGGCGCCGCCCGATAAGCTCGGACACCGCCATGCCGTTGGCAAGGGACTCTCCGAAATCGCCCCGGAGGACATCCATGAGCCAGCCTGCGTATCGAACGTGCATCGGCTGGTCCAGGCCAAGCTGCCGCCTGAGCGCAGCCACGGTTTCAGGGGTTGCCGACTGGCCGAGGATTTCCTGGGCGAAGTTCCCGGGCAGGAGTTCGGTGGCCAGGAAGATGATGAGCGACACGACGAAGAGCGTCAGGATGCCCAGCGCAATGCGCTTCAGGATCATGTTGGCAATGTGAGACATCGAATTCCCTTGCTGTCACATCGGTCAGCTCTTTGCCGCTGCGGGAAATTGCCCCCGACGCGGTCGCCGGGACCGGTCGGGGGCACGTCGGGTCAGATCAGGCGAACCACCAGCGTTCGCCGATCCGATGGCCGTCGTTGCGCCAGTTCGAAGCGACCTGGTCCGGCTTGACCAGGGCGTCGCTGTAGGCGCCGACGTAGGCGGCGAACATCGGAATGATGATTCCGCCTTCGTCCGAAACAAGCTGCTGCATCTCGAAATACATCTCGCGACGCAGGTTCTCGTCGAGTTCGGAGCGTGCCGAGACGAGAAGCTCGTTGAAGCGTGTGTGGCTCCAGTAGGTCTCGTTCCAGGGAACGCCCTCGGCATAGGCCGTGGCGAACATCCAGTCCTCCGTCGGGCGGCCGCCCCAATACGTGCCGACAAAGGGCTTCTGCATCCAGACGTTGCTCCAGTAGCCGTCGTTCGGCTCACGCACGACATTGAGACTGATGCCGGCCGAAGCTGCCGATTCCGAGAACAGGACGCCTGCATCGATCGCGCCCGCGAACGCCGCGTCGGCGAGGTGGATGTCGACGCTGAGGCTGTCGAGGCCGGCCTGCTGGAGGTGAAATTTCGCCTTGTCGGGATCGAGTTCCTTCTGCGGCAGGTCCGTGTTGAAGAAGCGCTGGCCCGGGCCGATCGGATGGTCGTTGCCGAGCGAGCCGTAGCCGTTCAGGATCGTGTCCACGAGCTGCTGGCGATTGATCGCGTATTTCAGTGCCAGCCTCACGTTCACGTCGTCGAAGGGCGCTGCGCGGGTGTCCATCGGGAGCCCGTAGTGCTGCGTGCCCGTCACCGAAAGGATCTCGATGCCCGCGGCCCGTCCAAGCAGCGACACGGTATTGAGATCCACCGTGTCGATGTAGTTGACCTCGCCCGAGATCAGGGCGTTCTGACGCGCGGCGTCGTCGTGTATGACGAGCTGCTCGATGGCGTCGATATAGGGCAGGCCGCTCTTCCAGTAGCCGTCGTGGCGCTCGTAGCGCGCGCCGACGCCGAATTCGAGGTCGACGATCCGGAACGGCCCGCAGCCGTCACGGGTCTCGGGATCGATCTTGCCATCCTTCGACGGAAGGATCGGAAGGTGATAGTCGGACAGGACGAACGGGAAGTCGGCATTGCCGTTGGCAAGCGTGATGATCACGTTCATGCCGTCGGCCTTCATGTCCACGATGTCCTCGACGATCGGCTTTGCGGCAGAGGTGGAGTCCTCTCCACGGTGATGGTCGATCGACGCGATCACGTCCTCGGCGACGAGCCTGTGCCCGGAATGATAGTCGACGCCTTCGCGGATATTGAATGTCCAGACCTTTGCATCCGGCGAGGCTTCCCAGCTTTCGGCCAGTTCGGGAACGAGGGAGCCGTCCGTGGCGATTTCGGTCAGGTAGTTGTTCCGGGTGTGCGCCTGGAAGATCATGAAGTCGGCTTCCCAGCTGCCCGGATCCATCGCGTCGGTCGTCGAGCCATGGGCCATGCCGACGCGCAGCGTGCCGCCGCGCTTGGGTTGCGCCCTGAGCGGGGTGCCCCAGGGCGTGACGAGCGCGGCAGTGCCAAGTGCCGTTGCGCCCTTGAGGACGCTGCGGCGGCTGACGCCTGCCGAGGCGGGTGATCCCGTAATTGATGACATTGTGTTCCTCCACATTTGCTTTGGTCCGGTGGTCCGGATTCTTCATC
>VXPN01000326.1:3338-5249 GCA_009839535.1 Boseongicola sp. SB0662_bin_57
ACCGCCGTGGGACCCATCCGGGCCGTGCCGCCGCCATACATTTCGCCTCGGTAGGCGACTTCTCCGTTGCTCAGGGCTTCGACGCGGAAGCGTGCGTCAAGGGGCGTGTCACCCCTGGTGCCCGACCTGCCGCCCAGGCCGGCCTGGAACTCGCGTCCGACGCCGAGCCTGTGCGCCTCGGCCGCTGCTGCGGGATCATGGATGACGCCGACGATGACCTGTTTCCCCCGGGCATTCATGAGCGCCTTGAGGAGACCGGTCGTGTCCGACGACGTGCCGCCACCGGGGTTGTCCTGCACGTCGGCAATCGTGACGGGCTTGCCGGGAGGACATGCCAGCGCGGCCTCCACGGCTTCCTCGGGCGTGCTGAGCGAGCAGTCGAAGTCCGCTTCGGCAGCGAGCGTCGCTTCGAGAAGAGCGTCGGCCGCCGCATCCGCCTTCGCTTGATCGACGGCGCTGGCAAGCAGCGAGGGGCCGGAATCGGCGATGTCGCCACCAGTGAACCCGACGGCGAGTTCGACATCCGCGTCTCCGCCCGACATCTCGGTTGCAAGCCTGTAGAGCCTGCGCATGGGGTCGGAACCTGTATGCTGGGCATGCATGGGGATGATGTACGGCAATTGCCGAAACGCTGCCGCAGGCCGTTCGCCCTGGAGCAGGCGCAGCAGGCGGGACAATGCGCGGGCGCCAGTCTGGCCCATGTCGAGGTGGGGGTAGGTGCGATAGATGCTGATTGAACTGGCGTGCCGGACCATGTCGCTCGTGACGTTCGCATGCATGTCAAGGCTGACGGCAATCGGCAGGTCGGGACCATGCTGCGCACGGATGCGGCGAAGCAGCTCGCCTTCGCCGTCATCGTGGCTTGCGGTGATCATGGCGCCGTGGAGGTCAAGATACAGGCCGTCAAGGGGGGCCGCCTTGCCAATGCCGTCAAGGATGCGTGCCGTGATCGTCTCGAACGCGTGGTCGGTGACAGGACCGGATGGCTCGGCGGCGCACCAGAGGACGGGATGGAGCTCGATCCTTGCGGACGCCTCTGCCGCCCTGATGAATCCCGCGATCGGCAGGTTCAGGCCGAGCGTTCCCTCGCGCACGGCATCGCCTTCAACGAGGGCGGGCCATGAATCCGCCATTTCGAATTCCGGCATGCCTGCGGTTCCGAAGCCGAAACTGTTGGTTTCGTGCTGGAAGCCGGCGACGGCGATCCGATGCCTGGGGGCGGTGCGGGTCAATAGCCACGCTCCGGGTCGACGACGTTCCTGAGAGGGCTTCCGGCAACCCACCTGTCGAGATTGTCAAGGAAGAGATCGAAGGAAGCGTCTTCCCAGCCGTCATAGACCGATGAGCAATGCGGTGAGATGATCAGGTTGTCGATGCCCCAGAGCGGACTGTCCGTCGGCAGGGGCTCGGTCTCGAACACGTCGAGCGCGGCACCGGCGACATGGCCGGAGGCAAGCGCTTCCGCGAGAGCCGCCTGGTCCACGATTCCGCCGCGAGAGACGTCGGCAAGGAGCACGCCCGGCGCCATTGCGGCAATCTCGGCCCGTCCGAGCATGCCGCGGGTTGCCGACGTGAGCGGAGCGCAGACGGCGATGCAGTCGGCGTCCTCAAGGAATCCAGGGAGGTCGCCTGGACCGCCCACGATGTCGACGCATTCGGTGGGTTGCGGCCGTGAGCGCAGTCCGACGACGCGCATGCCGAAGCTCTTGGCCTTCTCCGCAAGTGCACGTCCAGTGTGCCCGAGACCGACGATCAGAAGCGTCTTTCCCCTGAGCGGCACCATGTTGCGTGCGCGCCAGGCGCGGCCTGCCTTGTCCTGACGCAGTCCCTCGATGTCGAGAGTGAAGTGCAGGAAACCGCCAAGAACGTATTCCGCCATCATGTCCGCCGCCACCCCGGCGGCGTTCGTGA
>VXPN01000304.1 GCA_009839535.1 Boseongicola sp. SB0662_bin_57
AGTGCCTGACATGAAAAACAGAATCAAAACAAGGACTTATGATTCAGCCTCTTAGTGTCGCGTCGCACCTCGCATTTGGAGAGGCCAATGTTCAAGCGCCTTTACTGCAACAACTATCGAGGCTTGGTGAATTTCGAGATCGAGCTCGATGAGTTGACCCTGCTTCTTGGACGCAACGGATCCGGCAAGACTTCGGTCCTGGATGCGATGTTCGCTCTGTGCAGACTCCTGGACGGAAGTGCGAAAGTGACGGACAGGGGTGTTTTCCCGGAACGCACGTTGACGCGCTGGCAAAGCAGGAGGGAGCAGACATTTGAACTGGATGTCGAACTGGATGTCGAGTTGCATGGCAGTCTTCAGCGTGTTCCGTTCACTTACCGTTTGGAAGTGGAGCATGAGGAGGGCAGTCGGAAAGCCCGGATCAACCGGGAATCGCTGACTGCGAACGGCCAGCCGCTGTTCCGGTCTGATCGTGGCACTGTCCATCTATATCGGGACGACCACTCGGATGGGCCGATGTTTCTTGCCGATTGGTCGGCATCCGCCCTCGCGCGCGTGCAGCCGGGCCCAGACAACCGGATGCTGACTCGGTTTGCGGACTTCATGGGCAGAGTGATTGTCTGCAGCCTCAGTCCGGCCAGTTTCGAGACCGAGGCAGCGGAGGAATCGGTGCGATTGAGTCGCGATGCAGCGAACTTCGCCGCCTGGTATCGGCACATGCAGTTGGAGAATCCTGGGCAGGTTGCGGAACTCACGGCAGAGCTTCGGAGAGTCATCGAGGGGTTTGACCAACTGCGCCTTGTGAAGGCTGGGCTGGATGTCAGGGCGCTCATGGTCGGCTTTGCCGAAGAAGGGGGCAAACCATTCAGCTTGCGGCTTGACGAGATCTCTGATGGCGAACGCGCTCTGATTGCGCTTTATGCGTTGGCGAAGTTGACGGCAAATCAGGACTGCGCGCTGTTCCTCGACGAACCTGAGAACTTCGTGGCACTCGCAGAAATCCAGCCATGGCTGATCGAGATCGCCGACAGCTGCGGCCAGTCGTTGCCGCAGGTCGTGATGTGTTCTCACCATCCTGAACTGATTGATTTTCTCGGTAGCGAAAACGGCATCCTGCTAAGCCGCGGGAATGGTGGGGTGACACGCACTTCGAAATTGAAGGATGTGTCAGTTGGAGGCGCCTTGGAGCTGTCTGAATTGTTCGCGCGCGGATGGGAGCAGTGAGCCGCAAGGTCAAACTGGTACTGCTGTGCAAGGACAGTCAGCATGACACGTTCCTGCGTCGCTTTCTCAAGGCATCTTGAACTGGGACACGAGGGAGATGCGTGTCGAACGGGTTCGCGCCGGCATGGGGTCGGGTGAACAATTCGTGCGAACCAGGTTTCCAATTGAACTGAAGGCGTATCGACAGAACAGGAATCGAGTCGCAAAGGCATTGGTTGTCATGATTGACGGTGACAACCAGGGAGTGAAGGGCCGGATCCAGCAGCTAACCGACGAGTGCAGGGAGTCCGAGATTTGCATGCCGCAGAAGGACGAGGAAGTCGCGATTTTCGTTCCGACGTGGAACATCGAAACTTGGCTTGCCTACCTTGAGGGCGGCGCTGTTGATGAAACGGAAAGAAACTATCCCAAGCTCGAAAGGCCGCGAGAATGCAAGCGACATGCAAGTGTTCTTGCTGAGAGCTGCCGCGGTGGCGAACTGAGGCAGCCGGCACCGGCTTCCTTGGAGGCGGCGTGCCACGAATACGGCGTTTGGCTGAGAGATCGATGACGGCATCCGTTCATGCGAGTTGCATTCGTCGTCGAGAGGCGCGCCGTCGTCGGCATCGGCCACAGAACAGCCTGCCTCGCTGCGCTCCCCGGTTCGTGCGACGAAACTCGAGCCACGAGTCTGAATGCGCGATAGGCAGGGCGGGTTCAGCGTCCCCGAATTCGAGGATCAAGGGCGTCGCGGATCCCGTCACCGATGTAGTTCACGGACAGCACGATTAGCGAGATCATGAGTCCGGGCCAAAGAACGCGTTCCGGGTAGAGTTCCATCCTGTCGACGGCGTCGAAGAGCAGCTTGCCCCAGGTCGGAAAGTCCGGAGGAAACCCGAATCCGAGGAACGAGAGCGCGCTCTCGGTGATGATTGCCGTGGCGATGCCGAGCGTGGCCGAAACCATGATTGGCGACATCACGTTTGGCAGGAGGTGGCGGGTTATCATTTTCGGCGGAGATGTTCCGATCGAACGGGCCGCAAGGACGAATTCGCGTTCCTTGAGGGCCAGGACGTCGCCTCTGACGATTCGGGCCGTCTGCATCCAGGATGTGGCACCTACAAGCACGACGATAAGCATGAAAGTGCCGCCTTCGGGTCCGAACAAGCCCGACAGCCGGTCGCGGAAGAGCAGGACCGCGACCAGGAGAAGCGGCAGGAGGGGCAGGGCGAGGAAGAGATCGGTGAACCGCATGAGAATCCCGTCAAGGGCGCGAAAATAACCCGCCAGCACTCCGATCAGCGTGCCGACGAATACGGAAAGAAGCATGGCGGCAAGACCCACGGCAAGCGACACGCGCCCGCCGGCCAGCAACCGGCCAAGGGTGTCACGACCAAGGTTGTCGGTGCCAAGGGGATGCGTCCAACTGACCTTGGCCGATGATTCCCAGAGCGCCACGTAGATCGGCCGCGTATCGCGAAGCTCCAGGAAATCGCGGCCGGTGGGAACGAACTTGGGGTCGTTCCAATAGACCCAGGGCCCGGCGATGGTCATCAGGATGATGCAGAGAAAGACGGCTCCGCCCCACATCGCGCCACGGTGGCGCTTGAACTGGTCCCATATGTCCGCCCATTGGGAGCGGGGTGTGGTGACGGGTTCCGCTTGTTCCACGGGAATGCGAGAATCAGTCATATCGGATCCTCGGATCGAGAATGCCGTAGAGTATGTCGGCGACGAGGTTGAACAGCACGATCAGCACCGCGAAGATGAAGGTCAGCGTCTGCACCATCGGCAGGTCGTTGGCCTGGATCGCGGTGATCAGCAAATGGCCGATGCCGTTCACCTTGAATATCTGCTCAGTGATGATCGCGCCCCCGAAGATGGCCGGAACGCCAAGCGCAATGACGGTGACGACCGGGATCAGGGAATTGCGGAGGACATGCACCAAGACCACGGTCTTCTCGCCAAGGCCCTTTGCGCGCGCCGTGCGCACATAGTCCTGGTTGAGATTGTCGAGCATGGACGCCCGCATGAAGCGCGCGAGCTGGGAGGTGATCTGGAGGGCAAGCACCATGACGGGCATGATCATCTGCTTGAGCTGGAAGACGAAGCTCTCCCAGTCGCTGACCTTGTGGGTCGTGTCGTAGATCGAGGGGAACCAGCCCAGCCAGACTGAGAAAATCACGATCACCAGAACGCCCGAGAAGAAGGGCGGGACAGAGAATCCCACCATGGCGACGAAGGTGCCTGCGTTGTCGAACCAGGAATACTGCCGGTAGGCCGAGTAGATGCCGATCGGGAGCGCGATGAGGATGGCCACGACATAGGCGACGCCCACGACCCAAAGGGTCTGGGGCAATCGCTGGATCACGATGTCCATGACGGGTGAGCGTGTCTGCCACGAGATCACGCGCTGCTGGCCTTCGCCAAGGGACGTGCCGAAGGCCGCGTCGACGAAGTGAAGAGGCTCGACCGCGAAGAACTGGTAGAGCCATTTCGGGAAGGCAACGTACCACGGCTGCCCCACGCCGAGGGCCTCGCGCATCCTTTCCTTGACATCGGGCGGAACCGTCAGCGGCACCTGCGCCATCGGATCTCCAGGCGCAAGCTTCAGGAGAAGGAAGATGACGAGGCTGATGAACAGCAGCGTCGGCACGCTCAGGAGCAGGCGTCGGATCGTGTAGGTCAGCATGGCTGCGGCCGAGTGGGAGGGGCGGGACAGGCCCGCCCCATCGCTCGCTTCAGTTGCCGATTCTGTACCAGTCGGCGATGTTCCACAACTCGCTGTCCCAGACGTTCAGCCTGATGCCGCCAAGGCTGTTGGCATGCGCCGAAAGGCGGCCTCGGTGGACAAGCGGGATCATCATGCCGTTCTCGACCGCCATGTCGTTCAACTGGGCCGCGATCTCGCCGCGCCGACCGACGTCTGCAGTCTTCGAGAGTTCGGCATGGAGCGCGTCGTATGCCTCCAGGCAGAACCGCGAGATGTTCTCGCCCTGCCATTGCGTTTCTGGCGAAGGCGCCTTGTCGCAAAGCCCGTTGCCAAGATAGGCCTGCGGGTCGGTGCCGTTGAAGGTGTTGGCGTACATCTCGACATCGGCGTAGAACTTCTGGAACGTGTCGGGAGAGCCCGGATCGCCGCCGAAGAACACGGATGCGTTGATGTTCCGCAGCTCGGTCTCGATGCCGATTTCGGCCCACCATTGCTTGATCAGCGCCTGGAAGTCCTGGCGCACGGCGTTGGTCGACGTCTGGTAGAGTATGCTGAGCGGGACGCCGTCCTTCTCTCTCACGCCATCGCCGTCGGTGTCCACGATGCCGGCCGCATCAAGAAGTGCGTTGGCCCCGGCAATGTCTTGCGTCGAGCAGTCAAAGGTCGTGGATGCATAGATCTGCGGCACCGGCACCCAGTTGCACGTCACGCGACCGGCCTGACCATAGCCGATGTCAACCAGGAGCGGCCGATCGATGGCCATCGACAAGGCCTTGTAGACTGCCGGATCTTGAAGGAATGGATGTGGACGCACGACCGAGCGTTCGTCGGGCCCGAGTCCGGGGTCGGGATTGGTGTTGTTCAGCATCAGGCGCTCGACGAGCGGGCCGAATCCGGCCACCGGAGTGCCCATGCCGCCTTCCTGCATCTTCGCGATAACGTCGGGTGCGAGCTGGAGGTTCCAGGCATAGTCGAACTCGCCGGTTTCCATGACGGCACGGCCGGCTGCCGTTGCGTCGCCTCCGCCCTTGAACGTCACCGTGGCGAATGCGGGCTTGCCGTCGACCCGATAGTTCTCGTTTGCCGCGAAGGAAATCACGTCGTTCGGCTTGAACTCGGTAACGACAAAGGGGCCCGTGCCAATCGGATTGAAGTTTGCTTCGGTGCATTCCGGCGCCTTCGCGCCGAGGCAATCCGCAAACTGCGCTGCCTGGATGACCGGAGCCTCGCCGCCGACGAAGGGCCCGTAGGGGTTGGGCGTGGGCTCGTCGAATGTGACGACCACGGTAAGCGCGTCCGGCGTTTCGACGCTGACGACGCCTTCGTATT
>VXPN01000085.1 GCA_009839535.1 Boseongicola sp. SB0662_bin_57
AGTCCTGGGTGCCGATCTACGCAGAAGCGAAGGGCGCGGTGTTCAACCGCGCCCCTTTGTGACTTCTTACCGGAACGGCGGCGAATAGATCAGGCCGCCTTCGGTGTATTGCGCGTTCAATCCGCGCGCGAGGCCGACCGGAGTGTTTTCGCCGATGTTCTTCTCGAAAATCTCTCCGTAGTTGCCTTCGGCCATGATGGCGCGCTGGGCCCACTCCGCATCAAGGCCGATCATGTCGCCAAGCGTGCCCTCCGTGCCAAGAAGCCGGTTGATCTCCGGGTTGTTGGTGGGGCCGCTCGAAAGCTCGCCGACATTCGCCGAAGTGATGCCAAGCTCTTCAGCCGAGATCAGGGCGTTCAAGGTCCAGCGAACGATGTCGCCCCATTCGTTGTCGCCATGACGGACAACCGGGCCGAGAGGCTCCTTCGAGATGATCTCGGGCAGGATGACGTGATCGCCCGGGGACTCGAAGGAGGCGCGGGTCGCGGCAAGGCCCGACGCGTCGGTCGTGTAGACGTCGCACGCCTCAGCCAGGTACTGCTGCTGCGCTTCGGCGTTCGTCTCGATCGGCACCGGCTCGTAGCTGATGTTGTTCACGCGGAAGAAGTCCGCGAGGTTCAGCTCGGTCGTGGTACCGGTCTGGATGCAGACCGTTGCGCCGTCCAGGTCCTTGGCCGAAGTCACGCCAAGCGCCTTGGGCACCATGAAGCCCTGGCCGTCGTAATAGTTGACGCCGATGAAATCGAGCTTGAGATCGGTGTCGCGCGAGAAGGTCCAGGTCGTGTTCCGGGCCAGCATGTCTACTTCGCCGGACGCCAGCGCCGTGAAACGCGTCTTGCCGGTTGTCGGAATGAATTCAACCGCCTGGGGGTCACCCAGAACGGCTGCAGCAACCGCACGGCATACCGCCACGTCGAACCCTTCCCAGTTGCCGCTGGCATCCGGAGAAGCGAAGCCGACAAGGCCGGTGGACACGCCGCAGTTGAGATTCCCACGCGCCTTGACGTCATCGAGGGTCGCGGCGCCAGCCGCACCACCGATGACAACGGCAGCAGCAAGCGCGCCATAGAATACGGATTTTTGCATGTTTTCCTCTTTCATGATTTCACTTTCTGAGTTTCCGCCATCGCTGGCGATCATCCTGAAACCGGCTCCTGAACCCGGTCACGACGATTTCTTTGGCGGCCATCCCGCCTGACAGTCGGAATGTGGAGGGATTCCATGCCCAAGGTCAAGACCGCGACACCCAAAAATGCACCGGGACAGCCTCGTTCGGAAATTTGCCGCAGGCCTCGAAACCGCCTCATCCGGCCAGACGAAAGAGCGCGGCAGCATGAAGGAACGCCCGCATCTTGCGCGCGGTCTCCTCGGTCGCCTCGACATCTTCGCCCCATTGCTCGACCTGCCAGCTCTCGTCGAGGCGGGACGCCGACCAAAGATCCTGCACAGGGAACGCTTCATCTGCAACAGCAAGCGCGATCACGAACGATCCCGAAAGGGTCACGAGATCATGAAATCCCGCCAGCTGGAAGCCGGACATCGACTCCATGCTGCGCACGAGCCGTGAGACGCACGCCGGATCCTGCGCGACCGGCATCACGCCTTCCGTCACCTCCAGACGCACGCCATGACGAGATGCCAGCCAGTCGAGCAACGGATCCCACGTCTTCTGCTGGCGCAGGACAAGCACGACCGGCTCTGCAGCCCTGTAGCTCAACAGATCGGTGCCGACGTAACCGGCAAGATGGTCCGTGACCTCGCGCCGATGCGCCGCAACCTTGTCGATGGCCGCGTTTGCCGAACGGGTCCAGGGCATGGTCGCAGGGTCGACCCGCTCCTCCTGCGCCTCCCATTCGGCCGCGACGTGCCTGGCAATGGCTTGCGTCGGCAAGACGAGCGCGCGCTTCGCCGGTGTCCGAACAGGGCGGTCGTCCAGTCGGATCGAGAAACCCTCCGGGCCGGCCTCGACGGACACGGTGCTCCAGAATCGCTTCGGGCCCCATTCGCTCATGGGCGTCCTGCACCCTCGAACGGGTCGTCAGGAACGCGGAGCGCGTCCCAGGCCAGCATCTTCCATGTCTGCCTCATGTGAGGTGGCAAGGGGGCAATGAGCGCAAGGCGGTGGCCCGTCACGGGATGGTTGAGCACGAGGGAACGTGCGTGCAAATGCAGCTTGCGGCTGATTTCGCCGCCCAGTTGGGCACCCCAGCCGTCGCCCGGATTCTCCTGTCCCGAACCCCCGTATTTTCCGTCCCCCACGACAGGATGTCCGATTCCCGCCATATGGGCGCGCAACTGATGGGTGCGACCGGTGACCGGGATGAGTGCGACCCAGCTTGCGCGGTTCCCGAGCGCGGCAAGAACCGAGTAGTCCGTGGTCGCGTGCCTTGCATCCGGAGTACGTTCGACATCTTCCGGCAGGACGACGCGTGCCTTTTCGCCTTCGCCAGCCTTTCCATGCCCGCGTGCCTTCGCGAGACCATAGCGAATCACTCCTGTTCGAGGGCTCGGGACACCTGCGACAGCGGCCCAGTAGACCTTCCTGACGTCGCGGGCACGAAAGGCTCTGCCGAGCGCATTGGCCACGGCACGCGTTCGCGCAAGAAGCAGGATGCCGGACGTGTCCTTGTCCAGCCTGTGAACGAGGCGTGGCTTGTCGTCGCGCCCGAACCTGAGCGCTTCGGCCAGCCCGTCCACATGCCGACGCTGCTTCGAGCCGCCCTGAACCGCAAGGCCGGGAGGCTTGTTGAGCGCAATCAAGTGTTCGTCAAGATAGACGACGGCCTTCCGGATCATCTCCGCGTCGGCCGGGCTCGCCGGACCTTCGGGCTTCCTTCCCTGGCTCTTCGCTTCGGGCAGCGGCGGAACGCGTACGGTCTGGCCGTCCTCCACCCGCACGCCCGGCCTCGCCCGCCGTCCATCAAGCCTGATCTCCCCCTTGCGGCACATCTTCTCGATCCGTCCTTGCGGCACGTGCGGAAAGCGCCGCCGGAACCACCGGTCAAGCCGCTGGTCGCCTTCGCCCGGAGCGACGTTGATCCACTGAACGCCCGTCATCGCGAAGGCACCGCCACAACCGTCCGGGCAATTCCCGCAGGGACCGTGTCAGGGGGGACCCGTTGCCCCGATCGGGACGCCGGCTTCATGAAAGCAGCACGCGTGCAAGTGCAAGCCCGGCCAGGAGACCAAGGATGGAAAGCACGACGGAAGCCGTGACATAGATCATCGACGCCACGACATCTCCGCGCTGATAGAGCAGGACAGCTTCCAGGGAAAATGCCGAGAACGTGGTGAACGCCCCCAGGAATCCCACCACGAAAAAGGGCGAGAGATGGGTCAGTCCTCGCTGTGCCGCCAGAACGACAAAGAACCCGATCAGGAAGGAGCCGAGGACGTTGACCGTGATGATGCCGAGAGGAAACGTGGTCGGACCCAGAAGCCGCATGAAGCCAAGGCCGGTCAGGTGACGGGCCAAGGCTCCCAGCGCACCGCCGCCGGCAACGGAAAGTAGGGTGCCCAGCATGCGGTCGGGTCTGTCTTGACGCCTCACGCTTGTCAACTCTGCCGCTTGGCACGCAGGTTCGCGAAATAGTCGAGTCGGCGCCTGAGATCCCGCTCGAATCCCCGCTCCACCGGCTGGAAAAAGGATACGCGCTCCATGCCGTCCGGGAAATAGCCCTGACCGGAGAACCCGTCCTCGGCGTCATGGTCGTAGGCGTAGCCCTTGCCATAGCCCTGGTCCTTCATCAGCCGCGTCGGTGCGTTCAGGATGTGCTTGGGCGGAGGCTTGGAACCCGTGGACCTGGCCGCTCTCTGTGCGGCCTTGAACGCGACGTAGCCACTGTTCGACTTGGGGGCCAGCGCAAGGTAGATCACCGCCTGGGCCAGCGCGAGTTCCCCTTCCGGACTGCCAAGACGTTCATAGGTGTTCCATGCGTCGATACAGACGGATTGCGCCTGCGGATCCGCGAGCCCGATGTCCTCGACGCTCATCCGGGTGATCCGGCGCGCAAGGAACCGCGGGTCTTCACCGCCCTCGAGCATCCTGGCCAGCCAATAGAGCGCCGCGTCGGGATCCGACCCGCGCACGGACTTGTGCAGCGCGGAAATCAGGTTGTAGTGGGCATCGCCGGACTTGTCGTACTGCGCCGCGCGCCGTGCAAGCCGCCGCGCAAGCTCCTTCTGGTCGAGGCTGTCCTCCACGGACCAGCCCGATACCTGCTCGATCAGGTTCAGGAGGGCGCGCCCGTCTCCGTCGGCCAGCTCCAGGAGCGCCTCGCGTGCCGCTTCGTCAAGCGGCAGGGCCCGTCCCAGCGCTTCCTCGGCGCGTCGTGCGAGACGTTCAAGGTCGGTCAAGCCAAGACGGTTCAGCACCATGACCTGTGCACGGGACAGCAGCGCCGCATTCAGTTCGAACGACGGGTTCTCCGTGGTCGCTCCGACCAGGAGGATCGTCCCGTCCTCCATGTGTGGCAGGAACCCGTCCTGCTGAGCCTTGTTGAAACGGTGAATCTCGTCGACGAACAGCAGCGTTCCGCCACCGTTGCCGCGACGGATCCTGGCGGCTTCGAAGACCCTCTTGAGATCCGCAACGCCCGTGAAGATCGCGCTGACCTGCACGAAGGCGAGATCAGTGACATCGGCCAGGAGCCTTGCAATGGTGGTCTTTCCGACCCCGGGCGGTCCCCAGAGAATCACGGAACCCAAGGTGTCGGCACCGAGCATCGTGCCGAGCGGACCGTCCGGGCCGAGCAGCTCGTCCTGGCCAATCACTTCCTCCAAGCTGCGCGGGCGCAGGCGATCCGCCAGCGGATGCCAGGCGGGTTCGGGCTCAGGCCCAGGACTCTCGAACAGATCGGCCATGTGCCATGCAGGCTACGCTCCGTCCGCGTGGACGGAAAGAGCGGCGTGGTTTCGATCCCGACGCGAAGGGTGCCGGTCCTTGGCAGGACGCCGTGCACTTGCCCGCCATCCAGGCATCATGTTCAGCCACGCCGTCGGGAATTTCCGCGACCGCGTGACGGCTGCCGCGTTCATGGGCAGGCTACCCTTCGGCCGCCTCGTCCTCTTCTGCAAGACGCGCGCGGTCGGCGGCACCCTTTGCGTCGGCATCGCGGTCCACGAGTTCGATGATTGCCATGGGCGCCATGTCGCCGTAGCGGAATCCTGCCTTGAGCACGCGGGTGTAGCCGCCGGAGCGTTCCATGTAGCGCGGGCCGAGCACCTCGAAGAGCTTGGTGA